>CAZSTJ010000088.1:0-13202 GCA_964609805.1 uncultured Geobacter sp.
GCCCAACTTACGGAACAGCGCGGCGGGGGCTTTGCCGACCGCCAGACGTTCGTTGCTGCGGGGGCAGAGGCAGACCGTGCAACCCCGTTCCTTCAGGATCCGGGCGTCGTCCAGGGTCAGATGGACGCAGTGTACCGCCAGGGTGGCCGGGGAGAGGAGGCCGTTCCGGTCAAAGAGCTCCGTTGCTGAACAGTGGCGGGGAGGGCCCAGGTACTGCTGCCAGCTGACGAAGGGGTAGAATTCATCGGCCAACGGGCCGCCGCTGTCGAAGATGAAGGCGGACTCGTCCATCGATTCGGAGATGTGGATCGCCAACGGCAGCCCCCGGGTTTGGGCGGCACTGCGGATCGCCGGCAGGTTCCCCTCGCCGAGGGTATAGGCGGTATGGGGGGATAAACCGGGAGAGAGCAGACTTTCCCCGAGGGAGTCGGCTGCATCCAGCGCCTGCTGCAGTCGTGCGGCGAAACGGGCCGGATCGTGGCCAAGCAGTTCGAAATAGAGTCGTCCTTCCAGGGGTGGGTTGCCGTAGAGCGGCAGCAGTTCGTAGCGGGTAACGATGTCACCCACGGCGGTTGTACCGGCCTCAAGGCACTTGCGCATCCCCTCGACCAGGGATGCGTGGAAATCGGTGTCGTTCAATCCGCGATTCACCTTGATCAGCTGGATGATCCAGTCCACGAAGCGGCGGGGGGAATAGCCCATGCCGTTGCGCTCGCGCCAGGCGGGGAAGTGGGTCAGTTCAAGATGGGTGTGGGCATTGACAAATCCGGGGAGGATGGCGCTTTCGTGGTGTTCGATCACCGGTGCCGAGTAACGGCCTTTCAGTTCGGTCAGGGTGCCGACCGCCTCCACCAGGCCGTTGCGAACAAGCAGGGAGCCTCCTTCCAGAGGAGGTGCGTCGGGGTTGATCAGCCAGGCAGCGGTATGGATGGTGGCGTTGGACATTGATATAACCTTTGAACCCCATTGTAGTCAGTGAAACCATGATACCCCAATTCAGGAGAAATCAATATTAAATCCTTAATCGATGATCCAAAACAATCATTGTGTTCGGGGATTCAAATAATGCAACTGCGGTACCGCCCAAAAAAATGTACTCGCGCAATTATATAACGAGCGGAATTAAGATTGATCTCCATTAATATTGTAAATATCATGACAAAACTGTCTAAATATGTTCAAATATCTCGGTAAAAAATAACATGGGGCTGTCCTAGATAATTAGTTGAGACACCCTTTGACAAGCTCTTTTAGTAATGAAACCTGTAGTTAGGGTCAGGATTGTTGAATCGCCACTCGCATTCTTTTAGAAACAGGTTGAAGTGTTCTTTTGGAATGCCGTTGAACCTTCGCAAGTGACGTTTTGCCTGGCTCCAGAAGTTTTCAATGCCGTTTATGTGATTGCGCTCTTCGGCAAACTTCTCGCTGTGATTGATGCGCACATGATGAAACCCGCTGACATCAAGCACATTATAGCTGCAGAGCGAATCAGTGTAGACGATGCTGTCTGGTACGATCTTTTCTTCCAGGATGCGCATCAAAGTTGCTGAGCGTACATCAGGGATAATCTTGGTATAGACCCGGCCACCGCGCTTTAAGATGCCGAATACTGGGACCTTGCCAGCAGCACCTCGGCCCCGTTTGCCTTTACGAGCACCACCGAAGTACGATTCATCAACTTCAATCTCTCCTGCGAATGGAGATGCATCATCAATAGCCTGGCAGATCAGTTGGCGCAGGCGATGGAAGTAAAGAGCTGCCGTATTGCGATGAACATCCACCAGTGCCGCAGCGGTTCTAGCGGTTGCACCAGAAACAAAGTACTCGATGAGTCGGTCTTGCTTTTCTTGGCTGAGTCGACTTTTACGCATAAGCTATCCTAGACAATTTCAGTTATCTAGGACAGCCCCAATAACATTGCTTATCAGCTTGATGTAGCTGCATTTGTTAATGAATATCGTTGCCATTATGTCATGTTATGCCAAAGATTCAGGAGGTAGACTACTATGAGTATACGGCTGCTGTGTGCCTGTGTGTTGTTGTTTGCATTCGGAACTTCAACATTCGCTTCAGATCTCAGTGATGTTAAGGCCCGGGGTGTCCTGCGTCATATTGGCATTCCTTATGCCAATTTCGTGACAGGGTCTGGAGATGGCATGGATGTTGAGCTAGCGCGGAAGTTTGCTCGTTATCTTGGTGTCAGATACGAGTTTGTGCAATCCGACTGGGGCACAGTGGTTCAGGACTTGATTGGCAATAAGGTCAAGGTTACAAACGGCATTGCTGAACTGCTTGAAGATGCGCCAATCAAGGGGGATATGATTGCAAACGGCTTTACCATGCTTCCCTGGAGGCAGCAGATCGTAGATTTCGCCCTTCCAACATTCCCAAATCAAATTTGGCTGCTTGCCAGAGCCGATTCGCCGACCCGGCCAATCAAACCGACCCGGAATACAGAGAAGGATATTGCCCTTACCAAGGCGTTGATGAATGGTAAGACTGTTCTTACAATGGAAAACACCTGCCTCGATCCAGCTCTCTATAATCTGACTGAAACAGGTGCTGTCGTTCTCTGTCGTAGCGGCAATCTGAATGAGATGGCGCCTGCCTTGCTCAACAGGGAGGGTGACTTCACAATTCTTGACGTACCGGATGCCTTGGTAGCTCTTGAAAAATGGAAAGGTCAATTGAAAATAATAGGACCAATCTCCGGTAAGCAACAGATGGGGGTTGCGTTTTCAAAGGAATCTCATAAGTTGCGGGAGGCGTATAACAGGTTTATTAGCAAAGCGCAGCATGACGGTACGTATCTAGCCATTGTAAAAAAGTACTATCCAACGGCAATTAGCTATTTCCCTGAATTTTTCAAGGATATGAAATAAAATTATTAGTTATGAATCTATTGAATCTAAAAATTCGCCAGATTACTGGCGCCATTTTTGTCATAGCCCTTATAGGTTACCTCAGCTTTCTGCTCGCTAATCTTTATCAGTCACGCCTTGTACTTCAAAGAATCTCCAGGGAACAAATCCGAATTGATTCAGAAAAGCATGCATTAGCACTAGATTTTTTTCTTTCTGAACGTGCGAATGACCTTGCTGAACTTGCAGAAGGCAGAGAATTAAATGCCTATTTTGAAAATATTGCTCTTGGCATGTCAATGGAATACGGTCTTCGCGCCAGTCTGGACGAGGTTAGAAAGGTCCTTTCAAAACTGATAGTCCGTAACAAGATGGGGACGGTAAACTTTTGCCAGCGAGTGGTGTTTCTGAATGCGTCAGGTCAGCCTCTTATTGATGTTCATACGGAAGAAACATCTCCATTCAAGGGTGAATATCGTTATTGGAAAACATTTACGAGTAGGTCTCAAAAAAAATTGCAGTATTTTTCACAGAGAGTTGGCAGTGCCAACTATATTGTAATATCTGCGCCATTTGTGTTTAAGGAGCATTATGCAGGTCATTTGTTGTGCTGGATCTCATCGGAAGTAATTTACCAGAAATTCGTTGAAACAGAGGTCGCATCCATCAATTCACCAGTTGTTTCGCTGGCATCTGATCGTGAATATCTGTACTCTCCGGTCAGCCAGGATCAATTGCCTCCGCTTGAATCTCTCCATCAGACATTACCTATCCGATATGCTGTGTCGAATTCAGTTAAATCTGAAGATAAAATCACGATGATTGCCTTGAGAACGCCAATCGGTGCCACTCCGTTTTCTTTTATTACGACCATGCAGGAAATGGAAACCGGCTTGAAGTCACCAATACAGTTGCTTGTTGTTGCAGTCTCTTTCGGTATATTCGTACTGACAGGCTCAGCGTATTTATTGAAAAGCAGCACGCGCAACGCCATATTAGTTGCCCGGTTGGAAGAGGTACAGATTCGTGAAAAGCAGGCAGCGGAGCAGAATTTGCGCCTTATCGACGCCAATCAGGCAAAAAGCCAATTTCTGGCAAACATGAGTCATGAAATCCGTACGCCGATGAACGGCATAATCGGCATGACGCAGTTACTGGGTATGACCGAAATATCTGCAGAACAGCGTGAATATCTGGGTTATATAGATACCTCGGGACGTGCATTGTTGGCATTAATTAACGATATTCTTGATCTTTCCAAGATAGAGTCAGGCACGGTTTCGCTAGAGCATGATGATTTTTCCTTAGAAGCAGTTCTCAATGATGTCATCAACATGCAGAGGACTGCTATAAGCAGCAAAAATCTTACTATATCTTGTACAATATCATCAGATATTCCATTGAATCTGAGGGGGGATCAACTTCGGTTTAAGCAGATAATTCTCAATTTGCTGGGAAACGCTGTAAAATTTACTGAACAGGGGGAGGTTGGAGTTTCGGCTGTTCTTGAAAACAGAATTGATGATCATGTAGTTGTCAGAATCAGTGTCAGAGATACGGGCATTGGTATCTCGCCAGATCAAATTGAAAAAATTTTCGGGGCTTTTATGCAAGCTGACGCCTCAACAACGCGTAAATTCGGCGGCACTGGGCTCGGATTAACCATTAGTCGGCATCTAGTGGAGTTGATGGGCGGGAGCATCCGGATTGAGAGCTGTAAGGGGTCGGGAAGTGTCTTTCATGTATCGTTGCCTTTCGAGACAGCATCAGTCGATGAATCTGTACCAGTTAAGCATGCTGATCAACTCGACTGGGTCGGGCCGTTCTATTCCATACTTGTGGCAGAGGATAATCCGGTCAATCAGAAATTTATCAGCACCTGTCTCCGTAAGATGGGTCACGATGTTTTGTGCTGCAATAACGGGGCAGAAGCTCTGGAAGCCTGGAGAAAAAATAAATTTGACTGTATTCTGATGGATATACAGATGCCGGCCATGGGTGGAGAGGAAGCATTGAAGTTGATCCGGCAGGAAGAAAACCGGCAGGGTGGCCATGTAAGGGTCACGGCTCTGACGGCCCATGCCCTGAAGGGTGACCGGGAGCGTTATCTTCAGGCCGGTTTTGACGGCTATTTATCAAAGCCACTTGGAATTGTTGAACTGATTCAAGAACTCAAGAAATTGTAGTAACCGGCTTTTATTGTTGGTGTGGTCTGCAACTGCATTTACCTGTTTGTTAGCTGAATGTTACGAAACCCGACCGTAGAGCCGCCTCTAGCCATGCGAAATTCTCGCTTATTGAAGTTTCCAGTTAGTATTCCCTATCCCGTCGCAGTGACCTTCCACCTGTTTCAGTAAGGATTTGATCTCAGGCTGCTGCACAATCTCGCACTGTTCCGTCAGGACTGATGTCAGGATCTCGTCGGTGGTCAGCGGGTTGGCCAGGACGACGCGCAGCACGGTAAGTTCCTCGCCATAATGGGCAAAATGCAGCCTTGTTCGGGAGACGAAGGTCTTGCCCGCTTCCCGCTGGCTCTTCTGCAGCAGTTGGCAGACCTGGTCCAGAAGGGCATTGATGGCGGAACGCTGATCTGTATTCCCGCCGGCCAGGGCCTGCTGTACCGCCTGGGGACAGTAGCGATAGGTGAGGATATTCAGCTCCGGAACGCTCGTCAGTTCGAAATCGGGGTGCTGCCGGATCATCTCGGCAAAGGTCCGGGCCCGCTCGATCCCCATATCGATGAGGAGTTCATACCCCTTCCGGCCGATGATCGACAGACCGGCATGGACCAGCATCGCCATCCCCGGCCGCGACCCCTCCAGGGTGTGGCTGCCGAGATCCTTGGAGCCATGACGCAGGATGTACGCAGCATGGTGTTCGATCGCCGACACGGCCGTCGGATCCTTGAAGACGACCATCCCGGCCCCCATGGGGACATAGAGCTGCTTGTGGGCATCGATGGTGACGGAATCGGCCCGTTCGATGCCGGTCAGCAGGTGGCGATGGCGGTCGGAGAAGAGGGTCGGTCCTCCCCAGGCGGCGTCCACATGGAAGTGGCAGCCGATCTCCTCGGCGATGTCGGCCATGGCCTCCAATGGATCGACGTTGCCGGTCTCGGTGGTCCCGGCGATGCCGACCAGTGCCAGCGGCCGGATATTCTGATCCTGCAGGCGCCGGCACTCCTGGCGCAGTTGTTTCAGGTCGACACGGTTGTTCCCGTCAGTTCGCACCTTGACCAGGTGATCGCGACCGATACCGAGCAGGTCGGCGGCCTTGCCGAAGGAGTAGTGGCCCCGTTCGGAGACGAGGACGGCGATACCATCCCAGCCGCGATGCTTCAGCGCCCGCCCGAGCCCCTCTTGGGCGATGCCACGGAAGTCGCCATCGGGGGCGAAGAGCCGGTTGCGCGCCAGCCAGAGTGCCGTGACGTTGGCGATCGTGCCGCCGGAGCAGAAGGCCCCCAGGGCCGCCTGACTGTTGTGAATCCAGGGGGGGTAGAATGTGTCATCGCGACGGTAGACCAGGCGATGGATCATGGCCAAGACCTGCCGCTCCATCGGGGTAAAGGCCTTGGAGGTTTCCACCTTGACCAGGTTCTGGTTGAGGGCGGTCATGAGACGGGCAAGGGGGAGCATGAAGTAGGGGAGCGCCGAGGTCATGTGGCCGACAAAGCCGGGGGCGGCGGTATGGACCGACTGGGCCACCAGGTTCGCCTTGACGAACTCGGTGTACTCGGAGACGTAGGTTGGTTCCTCAGGGATGGCGGTGGCGGCGAAGTTTGCCTCGATCTCCTCCAGATCCCGCTCGATGGCGACGATGTGGGTTTGCAGGAAACCGGTGACGTCATCGGATATGGCATGATCGATGGCGCCGAGGGTCGATTCGGGTGCCTCCGGCACGGTGAAGATCCGGTAGAGGCTTTCCAGGTTGGCGCGGGCCTTGTTGGGCATTATAACGCTTCCCCCAGCACGGTGTTGTCGATCAGCCGGGTCGTCCCGATCCTGACCGCCAGGGCCATCAGGGTGGTAGCGGAGACGGTCTCCACGGTTTCAAGGGTGCCGGCGTCCCGCAGTTCCAGGTAATCAATCACGGCGGCCGGTTCGGCGGTGATCAGTCCCCGTGCGGCTGCCAGCAGTGAGGCGGCGTCCCGTTCCCCGGCGGCATAGCGCTCCCGCACCAGCGCGATGGACCGGGAGAGGCAGAGGGCACTCCGGCGCTCCTCCGGCGAAAGGTAGGCGTTGCGGGAGCTCATGGCCAGGCCGTCCGCCTCGCGCACGATCGGCATGCCGACGATCTCCACCGGCTGGGAGAGGTCGGCGGTCATGCGGCGGATGATCGCCAACTGCTGGAAATCCTTGGCGCCGAAGAGGGCCAGATCCGGCTGGCAGATATTGAACAGCTTGGTGACTACCGTGGCCACGCCGTCGAAATGCCCCGGTCGGCTGGCACCGCAGAGCGGCAGCGCCAGGTCACGGACCCGGATGGATGTCTGGAACCCGGCCGGATACATCTCCGGGGCCGTGGGGGTGAAGACGATATCGACCCCGCACTCACGGGCAATGGCGCAGTCTCCCTCCAGGTTGCGGGGGTAGCGGTCCAGATCCTCGGCGGGGCCGAACTGGATCGGATTGACAAAGATGGAGAGCACCAGCACGTCGCCGCACCTGCGTCCTTCGCGCAGCAGCGAGGCGTGTCCTTCGTGCAGGAAGCCCATGGTGGGGACGAAGGCGATCCGCTTCCCTTCCTTCTTCAAGGCCAGGGCGGTCTGCTGCATGTCGTGGATGGAGGTGATGATCTTCATGTTTCTAAATTACCTCGAAAACCTGTCTCTCACTAAGCTCACAAAGCGCACCAAGGAAAAGACCATTCGACCATAGATATTGTAAGTAAACAGTCCTGCTCGTTGCCGGTATAGGCCAAAATGCTACATCCAGGTGAATTTCTTTGTGAACTTTGTGTCTTTGTGAGAGCTGGTTCAGATTTTAGCTGAACGAATGCTCCTCGGTGGGGAAGTCGCCGTTTTTGACTTCAGCTACGTACTGCTTGACGGCATCGCTGATGATCGGTCCCAGGTCGGCATAGCGTTTGACGAACTTGGGGGAGTATTTTTCGCAGAGGCCGAGGATGTCGTGGATCACCAGCACCTGGCCGTCGCAGGCCGGCCCGGCGCCGATGCCGATAGTCGGGATAGTCAGCTCGGCGCTGATCTCCGCCGCCAGTTTGGCCGGAATCCCCTCCAGCACCACGGCGAAGGCGCCGGAGTTCTGGACTGCGTAGGCGTCCTCCATGATACGGTCGGCCTGCTCCTTGCGTCCCTGGACCTTGTACCCCCCCATGCGGTGGACAGACTGGGGGGTCAGGCCGATGTGTCCCATGACCGGGATGTCGATCTGGCTGACGGCGCGGATGACATGGGACATGTTCATCCCCCCCTCGATCTTAACCGCCTCAGCGCCACCTTCCTTGATCAGGCGACCGCAGTTACGGCAGGCATCTTCGATGCCGGTCTGGTAGGACATGAAGGGCATATCGGCAACCACCAGCGCCCTCGGCTCGGCCCGGCGTACGGCCCGGGTGTGGTACACCATATCGTCCATGGTAACCGGCAGGGTCGTCTCGTGACCGGCCACGACGACACCGGCCGAATCCCCCACCAGGATGATGTCGATCCCCGCCGCATCCATGATGCGGGTAAAGGGATAGTCGTAGGAGGTGAGCATGCTGATCCTGCGGCCGTCACGCTTCATGGTCAGTACTTCGGGTATCGTGATTTTCTTTCGCATAGTTTCTCCAAAAAATAAAAAACGCGCCGGGGGGCGCGTGGACGGACAGCCATGCAGCGTGTGCTGTTATGGTTGCGGGGTATTCCCTGCCGTCCCGGTTCGCCTTCGAATCCGTGCGGTATGTGAAGAATCCCTGGTTTCCGGGGTTGCGATCGGCTCCGCAAGGGTAGCCGTCGTGAGCGAGTTGACCTTATAGCAAAAAGCGTAACCAGCTGCTACAAAAAAACGTATACAACATTATTATACCGATACTGCTAGATAACAAGCGCCATTTCGCCCATCTATACCTGCCGGCTCTGCACTCACCCCTGGACCGTGCGGTTCTTCATGTTTTCCAGCTCCTTGATGACCTCGGCGCTCTGCTGGCGGCGCTGTTCCATGTTGTCGAACATCTCGCGCACCATCTCGCTGACCGATTCCACGGTGCGGCGGATCTTGTGCCCATCCTCCACCTGCCTGCCGGTGGATTTGACCATCTCATGGGCCATGTCCTTGATGGTCTCCACGGAGCGGGCGATACTGCGGGTGGCCTTGGCCTGGTCGGTGGAGGCGGTGAGGATGTGGGAGGTCATGGAACTGACGTCATCCATGGATTTGGAGACCATCTGCACGCTGATGACCTGCTCCTCGGTGGCCTGCTTGATCTGCTGGGTCATGTCCATGGAACAGACCGACCGGTCGTAGATGGCGCGCAGGCTTTCGCCGGTGCTGTGCCCCAGGTCAACGCCCCGCTGGACGAGGTTTTTGGTGACGGTGATGTTGCTGGCCGCCGTTTTCGACTCACTCATGATCTCTTCGATGATGCCGGTGATCTCACCAGTGGAGTGGCCGGTCTGGAGCGACAGGTTGCGGATCTCGTCGGCCACAACGCCGAAACTCTTACCGTATTCGCCGGCCTGGGCGGCGATAATGGAGGCGTTGAGGGCCAGCAGGTTGGTGCGTTTGGTGATGTCGTTGATGACGTTGATGATGTTCTCGATACGGCTGCTGTTCTCCGACAGCCGGGTGATGGCTTCATAGGAGAGCGCGACCGAGGACTGGATCTCTGCCAGGGAGTTGATGGTCTCCTTCACGATCGCCATACCGTCGTCTGCCTGGGACTTGACCTGGCTGGAGACCTCGTGGGAGATGGCGGCGTTCTGCTCGACGCTGCTGATGGTGCTGTTGATCTCCTCCATGGCCGTGGCCGACTGCTGGACGATGCCTGAGAGGTGATCCATGTTGCGGGTGACCTGCTCGATGGCGACGGAGATCTGGTTGACGGCGGTACTGGTCTCATCCACCGAGGCCATGACCCCTTCTGACGCGGAGGCGATGATGGCGCTGCCGTCGGCCACGGAGTCCACGTTTTCCTTGAGGGTCATGACGTTGCGGGAATACTGGTCACGGCTCCCCAGCAGGAAGGTGAAGGAACTTTCCATCTCGCTGGTCAGGGTGTCGATGGAGGTGAGGAGGTTGATGCGGGTAATGGCCGACGATATCTGATCGGCAAAGAGCATGATCGTATCGACGTCCGAGTCGTTGAGGGCCCGCTTGCTGGATTTGTTGTCGATGCCGAAGACGCCGACCGCCTGCCCCTTGACCACGATGGGGCAGAGGATAAAGCTCCGTGACCGGAGCGGCTCCAGGTTGTTGTAGGGGGACTGGAGATGGTAGTCGTCAGGGTAGCGGGTTATGTCGTCGATCAGGTAGACCTTCCGGTCCATCATGCACTTGTAGATGACACCGATGTTCCGGTCCAGGGGGAGGACCGCTTTGGCAGTGTCGTAGCCGTCGGTTCCGGCGGCAACCTTGAAGCGGAGCCGTTTCCCCTCCTCGGCCATGAGGATGTTGACCCGCTCATACCCCAGCACCTCGTGGAGCCCTTCGGCGCAGAGCCGGATGATCTCGTCCAGGTCGAGGGACATCTGGATCTTGCTGCTGATCTGGTGAAAGTTCTTGATGTTGCTGTCCAGTACCTTGTAACGGTTCTCGAAGATCTCCTTCTGACTTGCCACTTCGCGGTGCAGCAGGTCCAGTTCCACGGCCCGCTCGTGCAGTTCGTCGCCGTTCTTGCCGATCAGGTAGCCGAGGGTGGAGAGAACCAGCGCCGTACCGAGTCCCATGTAGGAGTAAAGGGAGAGCTGCTTGGCATTGACGAAGGCGTCGCTGAAGATCTGTCCGATGAAGGACTGCTTGTGGTCGTAAAAAAAGAGCAGCCGGATGAAGGTCCAGCCGATGGGTGCGCCAATGCCGAGAATGAAACCCGAAACGGAGTATACCGTCGATTTTTTGGTCATGGTGTTGTCTTCCTCGTTGGCGGTTCGACGGGCTGTGCCCCGGTGAATTTCTCATCGATGGAATGCTTCATCTCCTCGATGATCTGGTCGGCGTCGTCAGTGTTGTAGGAGACTATGTTCTTCAAATGAGTGTAGGAGTCGAGGTCGATCTTGCCAAAGATAAAACCAATGCCGCTATCGGTGACCCTGGTTACGGTGGCTGCGACCTGCACGGATATCTCGGGATCGATGCCGCTGAGGGATATGCCGATTTCTGCCGGGGCTCCCACGGGCATCTGCTCACCGGTCGCCAGGAACATGCCGTTCAGGCTGAGGTTCTGCACTTCTCCCTGAAACTCCCCTGCCGTGGTGGAAACCGTGGCGGCTATCCTGAAATTGACACGGGAAAACTTTCTGGTGCTCATGCAGCAGACCTCCCGGGGTATGGGCCGTGTCCGGCGTGCCCTCTTCCGGGTAGATGCGGAACAGGGCACGCGGAGTGACAGCGAAAGAAGGCTAGGCCTTTCCTGCGGATCCGAGTACGGTCTCGTTCTTGTGCTTGATGAGTTTGACCAGTTCCTTGCG
Source organism: uncultured Geobacter sp. (assembly GCA_964609805.1). GTDB lineage: Bacteria > Desulfobacterota > Desulfuromonadia > Geobacterales > Pseudopelobacteraceae > CAIPTY01. Next base: position 11,488 of record CAZSTJ010000088.1, read on the forward strand.
GGCCTCGCCCAGGTACTTGCGGGGATCGAATTCCTTCGGGTCCTTGGCAAAGTACTCGCGCACCTTGGCGGTGACCGCCAGGCGGCCGTCGGAGTCGATATTGATCTTGCAGACCGCGCTGGCAGCGGCCTGGCGCAGCTGTTCTTCGGGGATGCCGACGGCGCCTGCCAGATTGCCGCCATAGGTGTTGATCAGTTCAACGTATTCCTGCACAACCGAAGAAGCGCCGTGCAGAACAATGGGGAAGCCGGGGATGCGCTTCTCGCACTCTTCCAGGATATCGAATCGGAGCGGCGGAACCGGCTGGCCGGCCTTGAACTTGAAGGCGCCGTGGCTGGTGCCGATGGAGATGGCCAGGGAGTCGACGCCGGTCTTTTTGACGAAGTCCTCGACCTCTTCCGGTTTGGTATAGGTGGAATGCTCGGCCGATACCTCGTCCTCGATGCCGGCCAGGACACCCAGTTCACCCTCGACGGTCACGTCGAACTGGTGGGCGTATTCGACCACCTTGCGGGTCAGGGCGACGTTTTCCTCGTAGGGGAGGTGGGAGCCGTCGATCATAACGGAAGAGAAACCGCTGTCGATGCAGGATTTGCAGAGTTCATAGGAGTCACCGTGGTCCAGGTGGAGGCAGATCGGGATATTGGACCCGGATTCGCGGGCCATCTGAACGGCGCCCATGGCCATGCAGCGGAGCATGGTCTCGTTGGCGTAGCTGCGGGCACCTTTGGAAACCTGGATGATAACGGGGGAGTTGGTCTCGGCGCAGGCGGTGATGATGGCCTGGAGCTGCTCGAGGTTATTGAAGTTGTAGGCCGGGATCGCGTACTTGCCTGCCATCGCCTTGGTGAACATCTCTTTGGTGTTAACCAGCCCCAACTCCTTGTAGTGAACCTTCTGCTTTTCCATCGTGCCCTCCTCCGTCTGGATATGGTAGTGAATCGCCGGTGGCGGCGATACTGGTCGGACATCAATCACCCTGCGGTATACAGCCGCATATAAATACCATGTAACTACCGTTGAATCAAGTGATGAAACTGGGCTAACGTTCGCCGGCATATGTGCCGCACTGCTGATTTGCCGGTGCAGCCCGAACCGGCGTGGGGCAAAGCGGCTGAATTCTGTTGCGTACCGTTGTCGTCGCATGCTATTTTTCTTAAGTTTAAAGACACTTCAACCAATGCTGAAAAGGAGATTGTTTCGTGAACGCACCCACTACCGCAAAACTCATTGCCGCTGCACTCTGCGTGTCCGCGCTCTTCGGTTGCCAGGGGGGAACCCCCTCATCCGAATCCAAATCCGACTCCAAGAAGGATGCCCAGGTCGTAGCCGAGATTAATGGCGGTACTATCACCACGGCGGATTTCGCCCGTGAACTGAAGAACCTGCCCGAGTACCTGAAGGCCATGGCCGATACCCCCGAAGGGCGCAAGGAGATGCTGGACACCATGGTGATCCGGGAGCTGATCCTGCAGCAGGCGGCCAAGGACGGTCTGGACAAGAGCCCCGAACTTGAAGAGAAGCTGAAGGACCTGAAGAAGCGTCTCGTGGTTGAATCATACCTGAAGAAGAAGGTCGAGACCGAGTCCCAGGTGTCGGACGCCGACCTGCAGAAGTTTTACGAGCAGAACAAGGAGAAGTTCAAGACCGGCGACCAGATCAAGGCCAGCCATATCCTTGTGAAGACCGAGAAGGAGGCCAAGGATGTCCTGGCC
>CAZSTJ010000089.1:0-13187 GCA_964609805.1 uncultured Geobacter sp.
GGCCGGGGCATTTGTGAAACTGACGTCGTCAGTCGGCAGCGCCAGCATCCCGGCGCGGATCACCGCTGCTGTCCAGCCGGGCGCACTGTTCGTGCCGTCCCACTTCCGCGAGTCCCAGGCGGGGCTGCTTCTGGCGGGGGCTGCCAACACGGTCGCGGTGAAGCTCGAAAAGGCCTGACAGTGATCACATATTAGATTGAAAGGCGCTGCCTCCCGGGCAGCGCCTTTTTTATTCGCAGGATGCTTACACTCATCTTCGCGCAACCGATTGTTATAATGAATCGCATGTCTCCGCTTATTTCTCTCCTCCCATGCCGAAATCGCCTCACGATGTTACCAATGTGCTTGGTTGCAAACTCAAATAATCAAGAGTGCTGGTAGTGTCAATTCGCTTATTTTAATATAATTAAATAAATTGTTTCAAATATCAAATTTCCCCTACATCAAAATCAAAAATTTACTGATACGTAGACATATATTTAAACGCAAATTGCGGGAAAATAATATAGTTGCAAATAATTGTCATGGAAACCATGAAATTATCGATTGATATATAAGTTTACCGAGTGATTACAGAGCAATTCCCCCAGGCCTGGCAGCACAGCTCGACTGAAGCTGAGTGACTGCTTCTCTCCCCCCAGACCTCCGTTAGCGATACCGTTTTATTCAGGCGTAAACCGGTCGGAAGATCACCCTGCAAATTCAAAAATAAAAATCCTCAACAGGCACACCACGGAGGCAAACCATGAATCGTACCCTCGTCGCACTGTGTATGACCCTGCTTATCGGCATCTGCCCGGCATTCGGCGCTCCGCCGGCTACCATCACCTATCAGGGGTACCTGACCAACAACAGTGGCGCACCGATCAACGGGCAGGTCTCCATGATCCTGTCGCTGTACGATTCGCCTACCGCACAGCAGGCGCCGCTCTGGAGTGAAAGCCAGCCTGACGTAAATGTCGCAAACGGCGTCTACACGGTGCAGTTGGGAAGCATCACAGCCCTGAGTCTTCCCTTTGACACGACCTATTACCTGGGAGTAGCAGTGGGTGGTGAATCGGAGATGACCCCGCGCCTGACTTTGACGTCAGTACCTACCGTATTCCGTGCCATGAACGCCGACAGCGCCGACAAGCTCAATCAGGCCTGCGGCAACGGCCAGGTGCTGATGTACGCCTCTGCCAGTTCCAGCTGGGGGTGTATAACTCCGGGCGCGCTTGCCACCAGGGACACCATCGCTGATGCCGTTGTCGCCCCCAATGCCGGGATCGCGACCAGCAAACTGAGCGGTGCGGTAACAGACATAACCAACCATGGACTTGGCACTGCGGCACCGCTCAACGCCGGTACCGCAGCCAATAATGTCGTCCAGCTGAATGGATCGGCACGGCTGCCGGCGGTAGATGGCTCGCAACTTACCGGTGTACAGATACTTACCGATGCATATTCGAGCGTGAAAGTGGGATCCAGTACCCTTATAAACAGCACAGGGTTTCTTAATACAGCAGTTGGAGATGCGGCTCTGCAATCAAATACCACTGGCATAGGCAATGCTGCCATTGGAGCGGGGGCATTGGCTAGCAATACAAAAGGTGCACACAACTTTGCCACAAATTATGGCGGGCTTATCTCAAATACAACTGCCAGTAATAACATCGCAATTGGTGCATGGGCTTTGTATTATCAGGACTTCAGCAATGGTAATACTGCTTACGCATCCAACAATATTGCTATCGGCAACAGTAGCTTGGCCAATAATAACCCGACTTCAACATCAAACGGTAACAACAACGTCGCCATCGGGGTAGGTTCCCTTGGTGCGAATACGACCGGTGCAGGCAACATCGCGCTCGGATATGGTGCAGGTAGCGTCCTGACCACCGGAAATAATAACATCGACATCGGTCATGTCGGGGTTGCGGCTGAAACCGATGCCATACGTATTGGGTCAGGCCAGACCAAGACCTTCATTGCTGGTATTGAAGGCGCGACCGGCGTCAACAATCCCAAAACGGTTGTGATCGATCCCGCCACCGGCCAGTTGGGTTCCGTGGCAAGCAGTTCCGGCACCGTCACCAGCGTGGCCGTATCCGGCGGCACCACCGGCCTCACCACCTCCGGCGGACCGGTCACCGGCAGCGGCACGATTACCCTGGCAGGAACGCTTGGAGTTGCCAACGGCGGAACAGGAGCGACAGATGCAAGCGGCGCCCGCACCGCCCTCGGCCTGGGCAGTGCCGCCACCCTCGACGTCGGCACCTCAGCCAGTAATGTCGTCCAGTTGGATGGTTCAGCTATGCTCCCGGCAGTAGATGGTTCTCAGTTGACCGGGGTGACGCTATCATCCTTCGGGATCATGGGTGATAATACCGCTGGCGGTGTTGGAGCCCTTCCGACATTTACAGGCGGAACTAATAACACTGCCTTTGGTGCTTTTGCATTGAGTTCTAATAACGGTAACAGTAACACGGCACTTGGAGCTGGAGCGCTTTTTAATAACTCCGGCGGTTCCGAAAATATTGCTATAGGCGCTTCTGCATTGGAGCAGGCAGAAGCACATAGAAACATAGCGATTGGCTCCGTCAGCCTGCGGAATAATTATGGCGGCGATAATATTGCCATTGGTCATGGTGCAGGAATGGGAGTCACCAACGGGCATCATAATATTTATATTGATAATGCTGGCGAAGACTCAGGTGAAAGCAATACCATCCGCATCGGGAAAGATTATCTTGGTACCGCAACGCCACCATCTGGACACAATAAGGTGTATATATCGGGGATCCTGGATTACTCCTTGAGTGGTGCCAAGACCGTGGTGATTGACACCTTCGGCCGGTTGGGAACCGCTGCGAGCAGTGCGGGAACAGTCACCAGCGTGGGTGTGGGCGGTCTGCCGCTTTCAGTTGCAACTGGAACTACCACACCGGTTATCAGCATCGCCGCTGCAAATACCACAACCGCAGGCTATCTTACCGCTGCTGACTGGAACACCTTTAACAACAAAGCACCAACAGCCTCACCCACCTTTACCGGTACGGTAACAGCAACGACCATTAACGGAACCGGCACCCTCACCTTCACTTCTGGCGGCACCAATACCAACATCAATCTGGCGCCCAACGGCACCGGCACAGTAGATGTCGCTTCCAAGAGGATCACCAACCTGGCCACACCCACCGCAACGACAGATGCCGCAAGCAAAACCTATGTCGATACGACGGTCGCGGCCAGTTTCCCCACCCGCAATGCCATGCAAATTGCCACACACAAATGGTATGAAGCGAACCTTTCATTTTCCGCCTCGAGCGTCGGCAGCCAGCCCGTCAGCATTGCCTTCGACGGTACTAACATGTGGGTCGTAAACTTTGCCGGTAGCACAGTGACGAAGCTGAAAGCCAGCGATGGGAGCCTGGTTGGCACATACAACGTCGGCACACAACCCCATGGCATTGCCTTTGATGGAACCAACATCTGGGTCACCAGCACCATTAACAACACGCTAACAAAGCTTAAGGCCAGTGACGGAAGCTTGGTTGGCACATACAATGTCGGTCAGTATCCAACATGCATTGCCTTCGACGGCACGAACATCTGGGTCGCCAATAGGATCGATAACAATGTGATGAAGCTCAAGGCCAGCGATGGGAGCCTGGTCGGCACCTACTCAGTTGGCAGTAATCCGTACGGTGTTGTTTTTGATGGAACCAACATTTGGGTTGCGAACTGGGGTGGCACTACAGTTACAAAACTGAAGGCCAGCGATGGGAGCCTGGTCGGCACATACACTGTCGGGACTTTTCCCTCAGCCATCACCTTTGACGGCGCGAATATCTGGGTTGCCAACGTAAACAGCACCAATGTGACGAAGTTGAAAGCCAGCGATGGGAGCCTGGTTGGCACATACAATGTCGGTTTACGTCCCTTTGGTATCGAATTCGACGGAGTGTACATCTGGGTCCCCAGCTATGACAGCAATACTGTAACTAAACTAAAAGCCAGTGATGGCAGCCTTGTTGGTACCTATTCAGTTGGTACTAATCCGTACGGCATTGCCTTCGACGGCACGAACGTCTGGATCACCAACAAAGGCAGTAACAGTGTTTCCAAGCTCTGATGAAACAACTAAGCGACAATAAGCCACAGGAGCCGGTCATGAAACGACTGTTAGCCCTTTGCATAACCATTCTATCACTGCTGCCGGGCATCTGCCTTGCGGCATCCAGCCCCGGCTATATCATCAGCGGCGATGCCCTGCTGAACGGCGGCGGCAGCGCCGCGTCATCCGGATATACCATCCACGGGTCGGCTGTGGGGTCGGGTTTTTACAAGCCGGCCGGCGCCATGGTCAGCCCCTCCTACATCGCGGAAGGTCTGATCATCGGCAACCCGCAGCAGACCGACCTGCAGCATACCCTGACCGTCACCTTCGGCGGCAGCGGCACGGTCGGTGACGATGTGGGCCTGCTCTGCGCCGGCAGCAAAAACGGCGACAGCTGCAGTATTACTCTGCTCTACACAACCGTGGCGAACCTGACGGCCAGCCCGCTCACGGCATCGACCTTCAGCGGCTGGTCCGGTGCCTGCTCCGGCAGTGGCGCCTGCCAGGTGGCCATGGGCAGCGACCGCACCGTCACGGCCAACTTCGCCATCAACAGCTACACCATCACCGCCTCGGCCGGGGCCAACGGAAGCATCACACCGACCGCAATGGTCAACCAGGGAGACTCCAAGCTGTACAGCGTCACCCCGGATATCGGGTATCACATTACGGATGTGATGGTCGACGATGTTGCGCAGGTGGTTTCGGACCAGAAGGCCTTCAGCTATACCTTCACCAACGTCACCGCCGACCACAGCATCAGCGCCAGCTTCGCGATCGATACCTTCACCGTCGATCTGCATCGTTGTATCAGTGGCCCGACGACCGCCGACTACAACGCGACCCCGACCTATGCCTTTGCCAGCGGTTTTGACGTGGCCGCCACGATCAACGGCAGCCCGGTAACGGTAACCGGCAACAGCTATACCTATCCGGTCGGGATCACGTCCAACCAGGCCATCAACGGGCTCTTCACCATCAACCCGGTCGGTTCAAACGATCCGGTGCAGCTCATGCGGGGCGAAACCGTCGTGGCTACCAAAACGAACCTGCAGGATGCCTACGATGTTGCCGAGAGCGGTGATGTGATCCTGATGAAGGCATTGTCGTTTGATGGCGGTCTGAAAGCTGAACGCAATATTAACGTTACGATCAAGGGGGGCTATGAGGCGACATTTACCTCCAGCTGCACAATGACCAGAACCGGCAAGATAGAGGTCATGGCTGGATCGGTGGCAGTGCAGTACGTGCTGGCACGGTAGCCGTTCTGTCGCCAGGTATTACAAGCAGAGAGTTACAGATCGGAAGGGGCCGCTCAATGGAACTTGACGACCAGAAACAGAGTGTTGATTCAACCAGGAACGGTGCCGTGACACGGCGGGATTTTGTGAAATATTCAGCCGGAACAGTCGCGTGTCTGTACCTTGGCGGGTTGACCGCCGGATGTGGTAGCAGCAGTACCACCGCAGACCATCAGGTTGTCAGCTGGCCAATTTCCAAAGAGGTATTTACGACCACCCAGCAGCAGATTCTCCCTGTCCCGGTATCTACAACCGCGCCGCAACTCAACCCGCGCGACATCGATCTCTACTCCGAATTTGGTTACACCGCCTGGCAAGCGGGTCAGGGTCTGCCCATCACAAAATGGAACACTATCGCGCCTGACTACAACAATGCACCCAATGCCACGCGCCTACTGTCGTTCTTTACCATGACAGATGTCCATATCAGCGATAAGGAATCCCCGGCTCAACCGCTCTATGTCGGCTGGCTGGCACAGAACGGTTCGGGCTATAATACGTCGGCCTACTCGCCGGTGCTTCTGGCCTCAACGCACATGCTCGATGCCGCAATCCAGACCATCAATGCCGTGCATAAAAAATCGCCCTTCGACTTCGGCATTGCCCTCGGCGATGCCTGCAACAACAACCAGTATAACGAACTGCGCTGGTATATCGACGTCATTGACGGCAAGGTTATCACCCCCAGTTCCGGCGCCAACACCGGTGCCGCCACCATCGATTATCAGAAACCGTACCAGGCTGCCGGGCTCGACAAGTCGATTCCCTGGTACCAGGTCATGGGCAACCACGATCAGTTCTGGATGGGCTCAACGTTTGAAGACGCAAAGACCCTGGCGGCCCATATCTCAAACACTGTCCTCAATATGGATGTCGGTCCTGATCCGACGGTTTCCGTGGAAAATACCGGCTTCTATATGGGGGTGGTTGACGGCTCGGACCCTTTGGGGGCGGTCATCAAATCGGGACCGGAGGGAACATTCAGCGCCCCTCCGACGGTAGTCGCTGACCCGAACCGCCGTTCACTTGCGACCCTGACATCCACGGGCACGAACTGGATGAAAGAGTTCTTCAATACCACAACGAGCCCGGTCGGCCACGGTTTCAACCTGGTCAAACCGAACAATCCACCCGCCTGCTACAGCTTTCAACCGAAGACAGATATCCCGATCAAGATCATCGTACTCGACGACACGGTCAAGGGCCCCGGTCAGCCGAACTATGCCGCGGGCTGTCTAGATCAGGTCCGGCTCGACTGGCTGAAAACAGAGCTTCAGGACGGTCAGGACAATAAACAGCTCATGATTGTCGCGGCGCATATCCCGTTTAACACCTACAAAAATCTTGTCACTGATCCAACCCTGGCTGCGGCACCAACGCCGCCGACCTCCATGAGTCTTTTTATCCCCGCTCCTTATAAAGGGGCAACCTCTGTTGTTGATGATGCGTCATTGCTGTCGGTCCTCCAGAATTATCCGAATCTGATCATGTGGATCGCCGGGCACCGTCACATGAATACCGTCACTCCGCAAATTCACCCCACAGATCCCACACTCAGTTTCTGGGAGGTAGAGACGTCGTCGCTACGGGATTTCCCGCAGCAGTTCCGGACCTTCACACTTTGCCGTAACAGCGACAACACGGTCTCAATCATCATTACCAACGTTGACCCTGCTGTTGCGGCAGTGTCACCGGCGTCAACGTCGCGGGGAAACGCCATCGCCGCCGCACGCATATCCGCCGCCGTTACCATGAACGATACCACGTCCCATTCCCTGAATGCCGAACTGGTGGTGCAGTTGACCCCGGAAATGCAGGCAGTGATCGCCACGGCAGGGACACCGGTTGTGTAGACTTTGCGTAGCCTCCTGAAACTTGATGTACTGCCGGCGGGGCTGGCCCGATGTCGATCGATACTGGTGACAAATAACGCGGAAGAAGAGGAACATGCCCAATGAAGAATATCATCCTGCTGCTGGTAGTTCTTGTCGGCCTGTTGGCTGCAGATATTGCCGCTGCAGCAACGCAACAGATACGGCCTGTGGGAGGAAAAATAGGTGAAGACAAACAGGGTGCTGCTATTTATCAGGTTCCTGCCAACGGTATAAAGATCGGTTACAAGCTGGTCGGTTCGGGAGAACCGCTGGTTCTGATACCAGGTCTGGCCAATACCATGGATGTCTGGCCGACTGAGATTGTCGATACCCTGGCAAAAAAATACCAACTGATCATGCTGGATAATCGGGGTATGGGGCATACCTCGACCAGTGATGTGCCCTTTACCTACAAACTGTTTGCGGATGATGTGATCGGGCTGCTGGATGTACTCGGGGTACAGAAGACTAATGTCCTCGGATTCTCCATGGGGAGCACGATCACGCAGAAACTTCTGCTGGAGTATCCGCAGCGCTTCACTAAAGCGATCATTTATGCAACATCGACCGATGGAAGCCTTGTCGCCGGTTCCATAGAGAGCCGGCTGCACAGCGATCCGGCTTTGAAGCAGAAAATCAACCCGACCGTGCTGCGGCAGATAGAGGCCACGACCCACTGGAAAAGTCCCCTTGACAGAATGCCGCTGATCACCAGCCAGGTCATGCTGCTGGTTGGGACATCCGACGCGGTGGTGGGTGGTGAAAGCTCAAAGACGTTGGCTGCGGCCATCCCCGGTGCATGGCTGATCCAGTTCAAAAACGGGACACATGGTGTGATGCGCGAATTACCATCTGAATTCAGCAGGATCGTACTGACATTTCTTGAGATGAATGAAACCGTTGGCGTGAAATAAGATCAGGACCGGAAAGGCGGCTACCATGCGTTATCCAAAACATCTGACTATGGTTGTAGTATGCTCACTGGCCTGTCTGCTTGCCTCATGCGGCAGTGATTCTTCCGCACCGGCACCGGTCAGTCTGCAGGCGCAATATTCCAGCGCTGTTGCCGATGCCCGCACGGCCGATCCGTCGGAAATATCACGCTACCTCACCCCTATCACCAACGACAATCCGATGCTGGTCTGGGAAAACGGTGTGGCCGGATCGAGGGTGCTGGTGGTGACCTGGCTGGGCGATGCGGGGAAATACTACAAATGCAGCAACCCTGCCGGTTGTGCCGGAAATACCTCCTGTATCGAGGGCGGCGAGTGTCCAACCTACGGCTATGACTCCTGGGTGACGGTGGTGCCTGAAATCAGGAACTTTTTCGGTATCAAGCCGCCTGAACCGCTGCGCATCGCCCAGCTGCTCGGGCTGCCGCCGGAGTACGCCGTGCCGGGCAGTCCCCGCGAAGCAAAATACATGCTGGAGATGTGGGTCTCCCCAAAGGATCTCTTCCGCCCCTGTCCTGATACGGAGATAACCGATACAGCCTGCGGGACCGACTTCCCCCTGGATATGTTCCGCATGCCCGACCTGAACAACAAGGTCAGGGCAACCGAAGGGCCTGACTACGGGGTGTTCAAGACCTACACCTCCTGGTTCAACAACCGTACCCGCAACGGCTATACTCTTGGCTCCTGGCCGTATCCCTGGACCCGTCTCGGCTACACCTATGACTGGGGGAGCAGCAACCATGTCGGCCTCAGTGAGTTTGTTCTGCACGGCAGGAAAGTTGACGGGGCAAAAATTTCTGTAGGAATCAAATCCGTCAAGACCACAGCGGAGTATTTTGGACAATGAATTCTTTAACTCTGATTTTTACGGCAGCATGTGTCTTTGCCATTGCGTACCGTTTTTACGGTCTGTTCCTGGCAAACAGGGTCATGAACCTGCGGGAGGAACGTGAGACCCCTGCCGTTCGCTGCGGGGATGGCCATGACTATCTGCCGACCGACAAGTACGTCCTGTTCGGGCATCACTTCGCAGCCATTGCTGCCGCCGGTCCGCTCCTGGGTCCGGTGCTGGCGGCCCAGTTCGGCTTCCTCCCCGGTGCGCTCTGGATTCTGATCGGCGCGGTGCTGGCGGGCGGGGTGCATGACATGGTGGTGCTGTTTGCCTCGGTACGGCACAAGGGGAAAAGTCTCTCCGTTATCGCGGAATCAGAGATCGGCAAGGTTGCGGGTAACGTGGCCTCTGTCGCTATTCTGTTCATTCTGGTACTGACCCTGGCAGGGCTTTGTATCGCTGTGGTTAACGCCATGTTTAACAGCCCCTGGGGAACATTCACCGTTTTTGCCACCATGCCGATCGCCATGATCATGGGGATCTACATGCAGAAAATCCGTCCCGGTGACATCAGGGGGGGAAGCATCATCGGTGTTGTCCTGCTGGCGCTGTCAATCTACGCCGGCCCCTTTGTTGCCGCCGACCCCGGACTGGCGGCTCTCTTCACTTTCTCCAAAAAACAGCTCGCCCTGATCCTTCCGGCCTACGGTTTTGCCGCCTCAACCCTGCCGGTCTGGTTTCTACTGGTGCCGCGCGACTACCTCTCCACCTATCTGAAAATCGGCACTATCGGTGCCCTGGCGCTCGGTATTATCTTTGTTCACCCCGAACTGCACATGCCTGCCATTACCCCGTACTTTTTCGGTGGCGGCCCGATCATCTCCGGCGCGGCCTTTCCCTTCCTGTTCATCACCATTGCCTGTGGCGCCCTGTCCGGCTTCCACGCCATTATCGGCACCGGCACCACGCCGAAAATGATCGCCAACGAACGCGACGTCCTCTTTGTCGGCTATGGCGCCATGCTGGTGGAAGGCTTTGTCGCGATCATGGCCCTGATAGCCGCCTGCGTGCTGTTGCCGACCGATTATTTTGCCATCAATGCCGCTCCGGCCGCCTATGCCAAGCTTGGCCTTGTTCCGGTCAACCTGCCGGAACTGTCCCGTGAGGTCGGCGAACAGGTGCAGGGACGTCCCGGCGGCGCCGTATCGTTAGCAGTCGGTATGGCCTACATCTTTTCGTCGGTACCGTTCATGAAAAGTATGATGGCCTACTGGTATCACTTCGCGATCATGTTCGAGGCGGTATTCATCCTGACTGCCGTGGATGCCGGCACCCGTGTCGGGCGCTACCTGCTGCAGGAGATGCTCGGCAAACTCTACGTTCCCTTCAGCGACAACTCCTTTACTCCCGGTATTGTCCTGACCAGTGCCCTGTTCACCTCCGCCTGGGGTTATCTGGTCTATACCGGAGATATCTCAACCATCTGGCCGCTGTTCGGTATGAGCAACCAGCTTCTGGCCACCTGTGCCCTGGTCGTCGGCACCACCATGCTGATACGGCTTGGCAAGGCAAACTACGCCTGGGTCACCGCCGGCCCCGGTCTGTTCATGATGCCGATCTGCATGTGGGCCGGATATCTCAACATCACCCAGAACTTTCTGCCCAAGGGGTTGTATCTTTTGTCGTGTATGTCCGTCATCCTGATGGTGCTGATGACGGTCGTCTTTATCGAAGCGTTCCGGCGCTGGTACAGATTGCTGCAGATAGACACAAGAGTTACCGACAGCTATGGAGACCATGTGCTGGCGTTGGGGCAGGATCGGGAAGAAATAGTGCCCCGGCTGCCAATGCAGGAATAATGATAGCGGAAGCTGTTTACCACCAATTGGAGGAGATCACCATGGACACATATATGCTGGCAGCACGTGAGGAAGCACGGCAGGGGCTTGCCGAAGGCGGTATCCCGATCGGCTCGGTGCTGGTGCATAACGGGGTGATACTGGGACGAGGTCACAACCGAAGGGTGCAAATGGGCAGCGCCATCCTCCACGGCGAGATGGATGCCCTGGAAAACGCCGGAAGGCAGCCGGCCAGTGTCTATCGGGAATCTGTGCTGTACACGACATTGTCCCCTTGCCCCATGTGCAGTGGTGCGATCCTTCTGTACGGCATCCCGCGGGTAGTTATCGGTGAAAACAGCACCTTCATGGGTGAGGAGGACCTTCTCCGCTCCCGCGGCGTACGGGTAGACGTGTTGCAGGATGAGGAATGCATCGCCATGATGAACAGGTTTATTGCAGAAAAACCTGAAGTATGGAATGAGGACATCGGGGTCTGAATCTGATTTCCCGGCAGTGCTAGAAGAACGGGCCTTTGCTGCTTCTTGAAACCACCGGCTGTCCGGGGCTGGATGGTAACGATTTTCTTTTGTGAAAAGCCGATTAGCACTGCTATACTCCCGCCATGAGCCGGAAGATCAGAGAAAAACTGCGCGCCCTGCTGGCGGCGGAAACGAACCTGTGCGGTACTGCCCACGGACGGAGAGGTGACCTCTCGATCTGTCTGGTCTACCCCAACATCTACCGTACCGGTATGGGGAGTCTCGGGTTCCAGACGGTCTACCGTCTGCTCTCCGGGGAAGACGGAGTCCGGTGTGAGCGGGCCTTCCTGCCGGACCGCGATGACCTGGAGGAATACCGCCGCAGCGGATCACCCCTGCTCTCCCTGGAGTCCCAGAGCCCTCTTGCCGATTTTGATGTCATTGCCTTCTCCACCTCCTTCGAACCGGATTACCTCAATATCCCCGTTATCCTCTCACTGGGGGGAATTCCGTTGTACACCTCGGGGCGGAGCCAGTCGGACCCGCTGATCATCGCCGGCGGCGGCGCTTTTTTCATCAACCCGGAACCGGTGGCTGATTTTTTCGATGCCATCTGCATCGGGGAAGGGGAGAGTCTGATTCCGGCGATCGTTGAGGCGCTCCTGGCACCGCGGCAGGACGATACCCGCGCCGCCCTCTTTTCCGCCCTGGGTGCCATCCCGGGGGTCTATCTCCCCTCCCGGTATCTCCCCCGGTATGACGGGGACAGGCTTACCGGCTTTGAAGCGGGTGAGGGTCTGCCGTTCCCGGTGGTCCGTGCCACCGCCTGCCTTGAAGAGTATCCGCCGTCGACGTCACAGATCCTGACCGCAGAGATGGAGTTCGGCGACATGTTCCTGGTGGAGGTGAGCCGGGGGTGTCCCCGCGGCTGCCGCTTCTGCAGCTCCGGCTTCATCTACGGCCCGTTTCGCCAGCAGCCGTACGAACACCTTCAAGCGCTGGTCGATGCCGGTCTGGAGCACCGGGAAAAGATCGGTCTGGTGGGAGCGGCGGTCTCGGACTACCGGGAGATCGGCCGCCTCTGCCGGCATATTGTCGACAAGGGGGGGAAGGTGTCGGTGTCGTCCCTGCGGATCGACCGAATAGACAACGCAATGCTGGATGCCCTGATCGCCAGCGGCCACAGAACGATCTCCCTGGCCCCGGAAGGGGGCTCGCAACGGCTGCGGGACCTGATCCGCAAAAACCTGACGGAGCAGCAGATCCTGGAGGCCTGCGACCTGCTGATCTCCCGCGATATCCTCAACCTGCGGCTGTACGTCATCATCGGCCTGCCGACCGAGACCGAGGATGACCTGGAGGAATTGATCCGCCTGGTCGGGGCAATCCGCGAACGGGTCATCGAGATGGCCCGGGCCAACAAGCGCCTGGGGGAGATCACCCTGTCGGTCAACCCCTTTATCCCCAAACCGTTCACCCCGTTCCAGTGGTGCGGCATGGAACCGCTCCTCTCACTCGAACGAAAGGTGAAACTGCTGGATGCACGTCTGCGGCCGCTTTCCAATGTGCGGCTCAAGGTGGAGAGCCTCCGCGAATGCTACCTGCAGGCGCTGCTTTCCCGGGGCGACCGCCGTCTTGCGCCGTTGATCGAAGCCATGGCGGACGGGACAGGGCTAAAAAAGGGCGCCAAGGCCTGCGGCATCGATACCGACCGGTACGTGCAGCGCACCATCGCCATCGACGAAATCCTCCCTTGGAGCGTGGTGGCCACGGCCGATCAGGAGATGCTGCAGCGTGAGTAC
>CAZSTJ010000090.1:0-13159 GCA_964609805.1 uncultured Geobacter sp.
GTGTCAGCAGCGGAGAGGAAAATGAATCTTCCGATTAAGCACGAGGACGGTACACTATGGCAAAAGGACATCAGGCGCATAAGGACCATCTGGAGACAGTTGCCTCGTTCGGCAAGACCATCAGTAAAAGGGCCGGTTTCTGCTGTGAATGGTGCGGCAGCAAGGATGACCTGCGGATATGGGATTACCGTCCTGATGCGGAGCCGGAGGAAAGAGGTCTGGCCCTGCTCTGCGGACGTTGCCGTGATCTGTCGGCCGGTGCCCGGTGTGATGAAAATGAACTACGGGGTATCCGCAACGCACTCTGGAGCGACATACCGGCCGTTGCAGAGGGAGCCGCCCGCGTTCTGGCCCGCTGTCATGAACCGTGGGTGCGGGAGGCTATAGAGGAGAGCTTCATTGATGACAGTATCAAGACGGAACTGTTGGGGTAGCGGCCTGATGCTTCGTGGGGTGTGATGAGCTATGATTCGACTTCTGTGTGGCTGTATCCTTCTGATGACGGTAATGGCACTGACACTGGCATCATGCAGCAAGATCCCTGCGTTGCCGTCGCTGCCGCAGGACGGCGTCATTCTGGCATTCGGTGACAGTATCACCTACGGCACCGGTGCCCCGGAAGGTGAAAGTTATCCTGCAGTGCTGGCCCGCTTAACCGGCCGCACGGTTGTGAACGCCGGGATTCCGGGTGAGATGTCGGGGGCAGGAGTTGCACGTCTCCCCGAAATACTGGAGAAAGAGCGTCCCGCACTGCTGATCCTCTGCCATGGTGGCAATGACCTGCTGGCACGTCAGGAACAGCGGCAGATAGCCGACAATCTTCGCGGGATGGTGCGCCAGGCCCGGGATCGGGGGATCAGCGTGGTGCTGATCGCCGTGCCGAATCCGGACCTGACCCTGCAGCCCCCGGCGCTGTACCGAGAAGTGGCGGCCGAATTCGGGCTGCCGCTGGAGTTAAAGGCACTTCCCCGCATCCTTGGCCGATCATCTCTCAAATCCGATCACATTCACCCGAATGGTGCAGGATATGGGCAGTTGGCAGAGGCGGTCGCCACCCTGCTGAAAAAGAGTGGTGCATTGGATGCACCACGATAATCGAGGATACCCTATGTCACGAAGAACCTTTTCCTGGAGCCGAATCTTTCTTGGCATGCTGTCGCTGCTGCTGCCGTTATCCGCCTTGGCGGGATCCGGTGCGCCACCTCTGGCTACGGTTCCCCGGGTCGATCTGCCCCGCTACATAGGGGTATGGTACGAGATTGCCCGCATCCCGCACCGCTTCCAGGAGGGGTGCGTCGCCAGTTCGGCTACCTACACCCTGCTGCCGGAAGGTGAGGTGGAGGTAATCAACCGCTGTCGCGACGAACGGACCGGCGAACTGCGGCAGGCGAAGGGGCGTGCCTGGAGCGTGGACCCGGAAGGGAATGCACGGCTCAAGGTAACGTTCTTCTGGCCGTTCCGGGGGGATTACTGGATCATCGACCTGGGAGAGAACTATGAGCATGCCGTGGTGGGGGCGCCGAATCGGGACTACCTCTGGATTCTCTCCCGCTCACCTGAGATGCCCGCGGCGGTGTATGACGGTATCCTTGTCAGGGTTGCAGCCCAAGGGTTCGATGTCTCCCGCCTGGTGCGTAAACCATGAGCCGCTGGCTGTGTGATCGCTCCTGCTGGGTGTTTGATCTGGACGGTACCCTGACCCTGCCGGTGCATGATTTTGCCTATATCCGCCAGGAACTGGCTATTCCGGACGGTGCCGATATCCTTGGTCATCTGGACACACTTCCCCATACTGAGGCGAAGCGCCACCATGATCGCCTGGACCAGATCGAGCGGGAACTGGCGGGTCAGGCCGTGGCTGCACCGGGGCTGCTGGAACTGCTTGACCGGTTGGAACAGGCAGGAACCCAGATGGGGATACTGACCCGCAACAGCCGGGAGATCGCCCTGCTGACCCTGGAGGCCATCGGTGCCCGTCGTTATTTCGATGCCGATCATGTGGTCGGGCGCGGGGAGGCGCCACCAAAACCTGATCCGGCCGGGCTGCTGCAACTGCTGGGACGGTGGAGCGGCACTGCTGCCAACGCCGTCATGGTTGGGGATTATCTGTTCGACCTCCAGGCCGGACGCGCTGCCGGGACCGCCACGATCCATGTGGCCCGACCCGATGGCCAGCGTTGGCCGGAGGAGAGTGACCTGATGGTGGATGATCTGGGAGAGCTGGCTCTGCTGCTGGCAGGGGAGGGCGCATGACCATCGCCTCTGCATCCTGGAAGGGGCTGCGGGAAGAACTGGTTCAGCAGCAGACCTTTATGGAGATGTTTACCGCCGCCTGGTGCAGCGACTACCGCGGGGCCGGAGGAAGCATCCACTGCAGCAGGGGATGCAGCGGCTGCTGCTCCCTGGCGGTCAGCTGCACACTCACCGAGGCGGTGGTCATTGCCGAAAGCCTGAGCGAGAGTCAGGCCGAAGCGGTTACGGTACATGCCCTGAAGCTGCGGGACCGGATGGCCGGCATCGACGGTCTCAAGGAGTATCTGCGGATGCACCGCCGGGAGATGGGGGGGTGCCCCCTGCTGGAGGCCGACGGCGCCTGCGGTATCTATCCGGTGCGGCCCCTTTCCTGCCGAGCCCTGCTCTCCACAAAGGAAAGCAGGTGGTGTGTCGCCGATTTCAGTGAACTCTCTTCGGCAGAGAAACAGGCCTTCGTGTCAGGGCTGGATCAAGCGGTCGTCGCCTTTCCGCTGCACTATGTGGCATCGACCCGGGAGACCGGTCAGGAGCTGGAGGCGCGGGGCCTGAACCTCATGCGCCAGACCTTCGATTACTCCCTCTACGGCAACCTGCCGGTGCTGCTGCACCTGGTGCGGGAATATGGACTTGGCGCTGCACACAACGCCGAGCAGGTCGTGCGAATCCTGCGGGAAAGCGGCTTCGACCATCCGCTGCTGACCGATCTGGAACTCCGGCCGGAAGGGGAGTGAGGTATGCCCCGCTACGTTGAACCGGTTTTCCGTCCCCCCAGCGAGGCCCGCAGCCTGATCTTCCAGATCACGGTCGGCTGCTCCCAGAACGGCTGTGCCTTCTGCGGCATGTACAAGGGGAAGCGTTTTTACATTCGGCCGGTGTCTGACATCCTGGCTGAGATCGCCGAAATACCGGTCCACTACCGTCCTCGGGTGGAACGGGTCTTTCTGGCCGATGGCGATGCCCTTGTCTATCCCCAGGACGGGCTGCTGACGATACTGGATGCCCTGGCAGCGGCCTTTCCCGCGCTGACCCGGGTGGCCAGCTACGCCTCTCCCAACAGCCTGACCACCAAGAATCTTGATGAGCTGAAGGCCCTGCGGGAGAAGCGGCTCCGCATTCTCTACTTCGGTCTGGAGTCGGGTGATGATCAGACCCTGGCCGCCGTCCGCAAGGGGTTCACGGCGGAGCGGATGGCAGAACTGGCCATGACCGCCCGGGAGGCGGGCATGAAGCTGTCGGTGACCGCCATCCTGGGTCTGGCGGGACGGGAGAGGAGTCTGGAGCATGCCCGGGGAACCGCCGCCTGGGTCAACCGGGTCAATCCAGAATATTTCTCCCTGCTGACCCTGTTCCACCGCCATAACGAAGAGTTTGTCCGGGTGCTGCAGCAATGCACCCACCGCGAGCTGATGCGGGAGACGGGGGAGATGCTGCTGCACCTTAATCCTTCCCGCACCATCCTCCGCTCCAACCATGTCTCCAATTTCCTCAATCTGGCCGGCAGCTATCCCAAGGACCGGCAGCGGTTGATCGACGACCTGGAGCGGGCCATGGTTGAGGCAGAGCGCTATCCCGGGTTTCTTGATGCGGTCCCCGAGTATGAAGAGGAGTATTATTGATGGAGGCCCTCATTTGTCAGGAGATGGAGCGCTTCGTGGCCGCTCATCCCGGCAACCGTCTGCCGGGTGCCGACAGTCCCTACCTGGAACAGCCGCTGGTCGGTTTCTCGGCTGCTGCCGACCCAATTTACACCGAGTACAAGACGATCATCGGGGAGTTCCATCTGCTGCCGTCGGAACTGCTCCCGGTGGCTGCCACGGTGGTCACCTGGATCCTGCCGGTGAGTCGACCGGTACGGGAAAGCAACCGGCGCGAATCAGAGCTGCCTTCCCGGGAGTGGGCCCTGACCCGCACCCATGGCGAAACGATCAACGGCGACCTGCGCCGGCACCTGGTGGCCTGGCTGCAGGGGCAGGGGCACCAGGCGGTTGCCCCCCAGTACTCACCCCAATGGCAGGAATTCCGCGAGACACCGGTCGGTATCGCCTCCACCTGGTCGGAGCGTCATGCCGCCTATGCGGCCGGTCTGGGCACCTTCAGCCTCAGCGACGGCCTGATCACCCCCGCCGGTATTGCCCACCGCTGCGGCAGTGTCATCACCGACCTCGTACTCGCTCCGACGCCGCGGAGAGCGCCACACCATCGCCACAATTGCCTCTACTACTTCAACGGCAGTTGCGGTGCCTGCATCGCCCGCTGCCCGGTGGGGGCCATCACCCGCGCCGGCCACGACAAGAGTCGCTGTCGTGAACTGGTATACGGAACTGCCCCTGAAAAACTCTCTGCGCTCTACGGCGTGCCCCAGACCGGCTGCGGCCTCTGCCAGACCAAAGTCCCCTGCGAAGCCCAGATTCCTCAGGGCAAAGGCTAAATGAAACACGGAGCAACTGAGCAACGGAGATATGCAGAGTTGGACACGGAAGCGTAGTGATGCTTCTGAATGTCTGGGATCCTATTCCCATAAAATATCTTTGAACGTCATCTGGTTGCACAGAAACGCAACAACTGCCAATGATTTCAATAGAGTTGTTGTTAGAAGATGCCTGCTCCGGTAATCGATGGGATTATTTGTTTTCTCTGTTGCTCGGTTGCTCCGTGTTATGAAACAAACGGTGAATTGATGGATGCTTCCTCCAA
This sequence comes from uncultured Geobacter sp., assembly GCA_964609805.1. Taxonomy (GTDB): domain Bacteria; phylum Desulfobacterota; class Desulfuromonadia; order Geobacterales; family Pseudopelobacteraceae; genus CAIPTY01. The sequence goes on from CAZSTJ010000090.1 coordinate 4,948, forward strand.
ACGCTACCATACCTTTTCCGATGAGCTGAAGCGTGTCTTCGGCTGCAAGGTGCAGCGCATCTCCGTGGATGCCGGCATGACCTGCCCCAACCGGGACGGTTCGCTGGATACTGAGGGCTGCATATTCTGCGGCGGCAGCGGCTCCGGTTCCTACGGCATCCGTCGGGATCTGGACGTGGCGGCCCAGATCGAGGACGGCAAGGAGATCATGCGCCGCAAGTACCGGGCGTCCCGGTTTATTGCCTATCTGCAGGCCTATTCCAATACGTATGCCGATGTTGATGACCTACGGCGCCTGTACGAAACGGCACTGAGCGTCCCGGACGTAGTGGGGCTGATGATCGCCACCCGCCCGGACTGTCTCCCGGACGATGTGCTCGACCTGTTGGAGGAGTATTCCCGGCGCACCTATCTCTGGCTGGAACTGGGGATGCAGAGCATGTACGACCGGAGCCTGGAACTGATCAATCGCCGCCACGACCACGCCTGTTCGGTCGATGCCGTTGCCCGCGCCCATCAAAGGGGGCTGCGGGTCTGTGCCCATGTCATCCTCGGCCTGCCGGGAGAAACACGGGAAGAAACCCTGGCGATGGCCGGGGAGTTGAGCCGACTGGGAGTGGCGGGGGTGAAACTGCACCTGCTGCATGTCATGAAGGGGGCGCGCCTGGCGGAGATGTACGAGCGGGGAGAGGTTGCCGTCATGGATCGGGACGGTTATGCCGGGTTGGTGTGCGACTTCCTGGAACGGTTACATCCGGGTATCCTGATTCACCGCCTGACGGGCGACGGTGGGCACGACAACCTGGTGGCACCGCGCTGGTCGCTGAAGAAATTCGAGATACTCAATCTGATCGACGGGGAGCTGGAGTGGCGCGGAACCCGGCAGGGAAGCAGATTAACAACTGATTGAAACACGGAGCAACGGAGCAACTGAGTAAAGACTAAGAGATTCTGAATTTATATATGACTCTGATTTTATATTGATTTCTCCGTTGCTCTGTTGCTCCGTGTTATTAAGCCTTCCTAGATTATCCCCAAGAAGATCAACAGCAGGAAGATGAAGTAGAACGCCCCTCCCACCAGCAGTGTCCCCGGTGTCAGGTGCTTTTTCCAGCGGATCTGCAGATAGGCCATGCCGACGGAAGCGAAGGTAAGTCCTACCGTCAGGAGCGCCGCTGTGTTGAGCTTCCAGTCGGTCATGAGGATGCCGATGGCGGTGATCATGGACCCCTGGAAGACCATGGCGCCGGTGACGTTGCCGATGGCCAGGGTGTCCTTCCCCTTGTTGATCCAGATGACGCTGTTGAACTTCTCCGGCAGCTCGGTGGCGATGGGGGCGATGATCATGGCCAGGATAAAGGGTGACACACCCAACTGGGTCGAGATGATCTGGACCTTTTCCACGAAGATGTACGATCCCCAGACGATCAGGAGCAGGGAACTGAGGACCTGGAAGCCGATGATCCCCACGTGGGGATCGTGTGATTTGGGGGCGAAATAGCAGGGTTCCAGATCCTCCTCCTCCACCTCATGGCAGACCGGATCGCCCTCGCAGCGGAGGGTCTGAAGGACGTAGTAGCCGTAGGAGAGGAACAGGGTCAGGGCCAGGAAGGTCTTGATCACCGGGTGGCCCCCCAGGAACGATGCCGTAATGGCAACGGCGTAGAGGATCAGGAAGTACTCCATGTCACGCCGCATGACGACCGTATCGACCCGCATGACCGGGTAGTCGTCACGTTTCTTGCGATTGAGCATTACCGCCAGGCCGCTGATGAAAAAGGCCAGGGTCCCCAGCATGAACGGGGCGCCGATGATGGCCCCGACGCCGATCTTGTGGCCGGCCTCGGGCGTACCGAACATGATCGCCACAATCGGCACCAGGGTCTCCGGTAGGGCCGTGCCGACGGCGGCAAAGACACTCCCCACCGCACCGTCCGACAGATGCATCTTCTTGCCGAACCACTCCAGTCCATTGGTAAAAACCGTCGCCCCCAGCAGGATTATTCCCAGGGCTATCAGCAGCAGAACCCAGTTGATCATCTACATCTCCACCCGTGTTACCACGCCTTGTAATTTTGCTGCCGGCAGTTTGTTGAACTGCACGAAGTTGGGAGTGACCTTCTTGATCAGCGAGAATACCCGCCAGATCGGGTTCTTGGTCTCGATGTCCTCGATGCCGTAGAAGATGACCTTCTCGCGTATCCCGAATTGCTTGAGCTGCTTTTCGATGTCCAGCACTTCCATGTAGCCGGCCCTGATTTCAAAAAATTCAAGCCCGGGGCCGACATCCGGTTTGTGGGTACAATCAATGTCGAACGGTTCGTCGGTGCGGATGATGGAGATGAAGATATTACGCTCGTAGATGATATTGGAGCGGATGACGCAGTGCACGATATAGGGTGGGACGACATCCAATCCCTTGATGAAAAAGAGCGCCGTACCGGGGATGTTCTTTCCCTTGGCGTAGATCTGCTCGTAGGAAAGCATGAAGGTTTCAAGGTCAAGGGGTCGTAATGCCTTGTAGAGATAGCGCTGCCCGTTGGTCCAGATCAGGATGGTGGCAAAGGGGATCGCGGCCAGGATCAGTGACCAGTAGGCCCCATGGGGAAACTTGGAAAAGGTGGAGGTGAAATAGACCAGATCGATCATCGCGATGATCACGACGATGGGCACCTTCCACTTCTTGGTGGTCTTGGAAAACACCATGATCATCATCAGTGCGGTGATGGTCATGGAACCGGTAACCGCCATGCCGTAGGCCGCCGCCAGATTGCCCGATTTCTGGAAGAAGAACATGACGAAGATGACCGCCACCATCAGGGTCCAGTTGACCGCCCCGATGTAGATCTGGGACTGGATGTGGCTGGAGGTGTAATCCACCTTGAACAGCGGCATCAGGCGGGTGGTAATCCCCTGGTAAACGATGGAGAAGACGCCGCTGATGATGGATTGGGAGGCGATGATGGTGGCCATGACCGTCAGCAGCAGGAATGGAATATAGAGCATGGGGGACTGCCCCTGGATCATGGCGAAGAGGATGTTCTTGGCCTCGGGATTGCGCAGGATGAAGGCGCCCTGACCCAGATAGTTCAGGTAGAGGGCGGCGAAGACAAAGTACCAGGCCCGGATGATCGGCTTCTTCCCCAGGTGCCCCATGTCGGCATAGAGCGCCTCCCCGCCGGTGGAACAGAGGATGACCTCGGAGAGCACGATATAGCCGGAGAAGCCGTTCTCGCGGAAAAACTCGAAAGCGTGCCAGGGATTGATGGCAGTAACGATTTCGGGGTTGCCGCTGATGGAGATCACTCCGGATACCAGCAGGGCGCCGAAATAGATAATCATGATCGGCCCGAAGATGCCGGCCATCTTGTCGGTGCCGCGAGACTGGAAAAAGAACAGGGTGAAGGCGATCAGTGCGGCAATGCAGACCAGAATCGATTGTCTGGTGGCTTCCAGTCCAGGAATGAGGGTGAGGCCCTCTACCGCCGAGAGGATCGAGATTGCGGGGGTGATGACGCCATCTCCCAGGAGCAGCGAGACCCCCAGAAAGGAGAGGAATCCGGCAAAGGCCAGAATCCTGCCCTGCTTGAAGAGCTTGATGATGATCTCCCTGAGAACGATCTCGCCCCCCTGGCCCTTACGCCCCAGGCTCATGGCCAGCCAGGCATACTCGGCCGTCACCAGGATGGTCATGGTCCAGAAAACGAGGGAGAGGATGCCGTAGACGTTGGCGACGGTCGGTTTTGTCATGGCAAAGACTACGGTCAGGGTATAGATCGGGCTGGTGCCGATATCGCCGAACACCAGGCCGAGGGCCTTGACGATACCTCCCCAGAAGGAGTCTTCGTGCTTTTGGGACATGTACTGATTCTCTCCCGCTGGACAAAAAAATGGGCGGCATTTCTGCCGCCCACGCCTTATACACTATTCATTTAGTATTTGCCAACAATTCTACATCTCTACCCTGGTGACGACCCCCTGTAGTTTTGCCGCCGGCAGCTTGTTGAACTGGACAAAATTGGCGGTCTGCCGCTTGATGGTGGAGAAGAGCTTCCAGAAGAGGTTGCCGGTCTCGATGTCCTCAATGCCGTAGAAGATGACCTTTTCCTTGATGCCGTTTTCCGCCAGAATCCCCTCGATGTTAAGAATCTCCATGTAACCGGCCTTGATCTCGATGGTATCGAGTCCCGCAGCCAGTCCGGTCTGCAGTGTGGTCTCCAGGCCGTAGGGTTCGTCGGTGCGGATGATGGAGATGAGGACATTGCGCTCATAAATGATATTCGAGCGGATGATGCAGTGGACCAGATAGGGAGGGATGACCTGCCACTCCTTGACAAAGAAGAGAGCGGTCCCGGGGATGTTCTTCCCCTTGGCATAGATCTGGTTGTATGCCAGATCGAAGGTGTCGAAATCCAGCGGTTTGAGGGCCCGGTACAGGGCCCGCTGCCCCTTGGTCCAGACCAGGATCGTAATAAACGGAATCGAGGCCAGGATGATGGACCAGTAGCCGCCGTGGGGGAATTTGTTGAGGTTGGCCAGCAGGAACACGAGATCGGCAAGGGTGACAAACAGGGCGATCGGCACCTTCCACTTCTTGGTCGTGCGGGAGTAGATCATGGTCATCATTATCCCGGTGATGGTCATGGTCCCGGTAACCGCCAGGCCGTATGCCGCCGCCAGGTTCTCTGACTTCCTGAACACCATCATGATGATAATGACCGCACACAGCAGGGCCCAGTTAATGGAGTTGATGTAGATCTGCGACTTCAGGTGGGTGGAGGTGTAATCGACCCTCAGCAGCGGCAGGATCCGGGTGGTGATCCCCTGGTAGACGATTGAGAAGACTCCGCTGATGAGTGCCTGAGAAGCGATGACCGTGGCGATGATGGTCAGAATCAGGAAGGGGATGTAGAGGACTGCGGCTTCGTTGCGTACCATGCCGAAAAGGATGTTTTTGGCTTCAGGATGGGTGATGATGTAGGCACCCTGTCCCAGGTAATTGATCACCAGAGCAGCAAAGACAAAATACCAGGCGCGCACGATCGGTTTACGTCCCAGATGTCCCATGTCTGCATAGAGCGCTTCGCCGCCGGTGGCGCAGAGAATGACCTCGGAGAGGACAAAGAAACCGGCCAGGCCGTTATCATACAGAAAATGGGCGGCATACCAGGGGGAAAGCGCTTTGAGGACAACAGGGTGGTCAATGATCGAGGCCGCACCGGAGATGGTCAGGGCGATGAACCAGATCACCATCAATGGCCCAAAGGCGCGGGCCACCTTGTCCGTGCCTTTGCTTTGAAATATGAAGAGCCCGATTGCAATGATTGCAGCTATCAGAATCAGTATGTTTTGCGAGGTGTGTTCAAGGCCGGGGATCAGTTCGATCCCCTCTACGGCTGAAAGGATCGAGATAGCCGGGGTGATGACCCCGTCACCGATCAGCAGGCAGATGCCGACATAGGAAAGAAAAGTGACAAAGGCCAGGGTCCGTCCCGGTTTGATCATCCGGACCAGAATCTCCCGCAGGACGATGGTCCCCCCCTCGCCCTTTCGCCCCAGACTCATGGCAAGCCAGGCGTATTCGACCATGACCAGCACCACGAGGGTCCAGACGATGAGGGATATAATGCCGTAGATGCTTTCCTGGGAAGGTTTGGTGAGGGTGACGATGACGGTGAGGGTGTAGATCGGGCTGGTACCGATGTCGCCGAACACCAGGCCCAGGGCCTTGATGATGCCGCCCCAGTAAGAACTTGCACTATTCTGCTGCATAAATGTGCCTCCCGCACGAAGTGCAGGGCTGACAGACGGTACAAAATAGAAAACCGCCGGCATGAACCGGCGGAATGTATCCGCTGTCGCGCCCTTTCAGGTGCCTACGAGGTTAGCTGACGGGCTCGGAACTGAAAGTCTCCTATCCGGCTGTTGCCGGAATACGCCCCAACGAATCGGGTCCCCCGCATCCGTCCTCCTGGACGGATCTCGGCTGCTTTTTCTGTCGTTATACTCCTTCTGTGGGGCTTGTCAAGAATTCCAGCACGACTTTTTCATTGTCGGTCTATGGACATTGCGGTTTCAGAATTCACCAGTGAAGTTAGAGCGAAATGGCCAGATATTTCTTGCAGTTAGACCGCAAAATGCTTGATTTATTGAGGCAATAGTGTAAAACAGTGCTACTGAAATCACTGTATACAATTGCTGCAGGAGGGAAATTATGAAAAAACTGTTCGTATTCGCCCTGTTGTGTCTGGCTATGACAGCCTGCACGAAAAAAGGCGGTCAGGACACCGCGGTTATCAAGATCGGCGCCGCCGGTCAGCTCACCGGCCCCGAGGCGGTCTTCGGTGCCGACATGCTCAACGGCGTCAAGCTGGCGGTGGAGGAGTGGAACGCCAAGGGTGGTGTGCTGGGCAAGAAGATCGAACTGGTACCGGGTGACGATCAGGCTGAACCCCGCCAGGCGGTGTCGGTGGCAAATAAGTTTGTTGCCGATGGCGTAGTCGGTGTGGTCGGCCATTTCAACAGCAGCTGCTCCATCCCGGCCTCCGAGGTCTATCACAAGGCCGGTATCCCGCAGATCTCCCATGCCTCAACCAATCCCAAGCTGACGGACCAGGGTTTCGCCAATGTCTTCCGCGTCTGTGGCCGCGACGACCAGCAGGGGAAGGCGGCCGGTGATTATGCCGTTCAAAAGCTGAAGGTGAAAAAAGTTGCCATCATCCATGACAAGACTACCTACGGCCAGGGGTTTGCCGAGGAGTTCAAGAAGAGCCTCGGTCCCGCAGTAGAGGTCGTGGCCTTCGAGGGTATCACCAAGGGGGAGAAGGACTATTCCCCGGTGGTTACCAAGATCAAATCGGCCAACCCTGATCTGATCTTCTTCGGCGGCATCTACACCGAGGGGGGACTGCTGGTGAAACAGTACAAGGCGGTAGGGGGTACCGCACCCTTTATCGGCGGCGACGGCATCATGAGCGAAGAGATGCTCAAGATCGGCGGCCCGGCCACCGAGGGGACCTACGCCACCTTCGGCCCGGACACCAAGGAGGTCGCCTCGGCCAAGGGGTTCAACGAGTCCTACCGCAAGAAGTACGGCGAGCCGGGCGTCTATTCCGTCTACGCCTATGACGCCGCCAACATCCTGCTCCAGTCCATTCAGAAGGCCGGCTCCACCGAGGGGGCCAAGGTCGTCGCCGCCATCAAGGGGATCGACTACAACGGTGCCCTGGGACATATCCAGTTCGACGGCAAGGGGGATGTGAAGGATTCGCCCTACGTTGTCTGGAAGGTGGAAGGCGGCAAATACAAGCAGGTAAAGTAACCAGACGGCTGCGGCTTTTGCGCAATCTCGGCGTTGAGCTGCGAAATCCTCTTGTGCGACGTAGCGCTGCTACGCCTCCGCGGGATTTCTTGCTCGCCTTGACCTTGCACAAAATCCGCAGCCGTTGTTATGTAAATCAAATTTCTTATTTAGAATGGTTGATTTGTGTTCTTACAGCACCTCCTTAACGGCATAACCATCGGCGGCAGCTATGCCCTCATCGCCCTGGGCTACACCCTGGTCTACGGGGTGCTCAAGCTGATCAATTTCGCCCATGGCGAGATCTACATGATCGGGGCTTACCTGGGGTTCATCCTGATCTCGCTGCTGCCGGCCATGCCCCCCTTCATCCAGGGTAACCTGCTGCTCTTCCTGCTTGCGGTGCTGCTCTGTGCCGCCCTGATCTGCTCCCTGTACGGTTTCTATCTGGAGAAGATCTGCTACCGCCCCCTGCGGAGCGCCCCCAAGCTGACTCCGCTGATCAGCGCCCTGGGTGCCTCCATCTTCCTGCAGAACTTCGTCATGATCAGCATGGGAGCCAAGGATCGCATCTTCCCTCAAACGGTCGGCATGAAGGCCATTAACCTGGGCGGTGTCTCCTTCACTCTGCTGCAGCTGGCCATTATTGTCTCCTCCGTGGCCCTCATGGGGCTGATCTATTGGTTCATCAACCGCACCCGGCTCGGCATCGCCATCAAGGCCACCTCCACTGATCCCTACATGGCATCGTTGGTGGGGATCAACGTCGATACGGTCATCTCGGTGACCTTCATGGCCGGCTCGTTCCTGGCCGCCTGCGCCGGGGTGATGATCGGCCTCTACTACGGTTCCATCAACTTTACCCTCGGCTACCTGGGGGGGATCAAGGCCTTTACCGCCGCGGTACTGGGG
>CAZSTJ010000091.1:0-12969 GCA_964609805.1 uncultured Geobacter sp.
ACCGTAACTTCATGGGGCGGATGGGTAAGGGAGGCATGGTGCACCTCATGTCACCGGCCACGGCTGCGGCCAGCGCGATAGAAGGCAAGATCGCAGACCCGAGGAAATATCTGTAACATTACAATCAAGCATCTGCCACGGAGACACAGAGACACTGAGAAATACAAGAACTCAAGCAAAACAAACTGTTCTTTATTCTGGTTTTACCAAATACAGCCTTTGATTTTTCTCTGTGAACCTCTGTGCCTCCGTGCCTCTGTGGCAATTCAGTTTTTAGGAATTAATCTTTATAAGGAGTTACCATATGAAAACCTTCGGAGGACCGATCCTCTTTCTTGACCGCAGCGACATCAATACCGACGAGATCATCCCGGCCAAGTATCTGACCGAAATCACCAAGGAAGACCTGAAACCCTACATCCTGGAAGACCTGAAACTCCCCGGGTTCGATCCCAAGGGACCGAAGACCAAGGGTGCCCGGGTCATCGTTTCCCGTGCCAACTTCGGTTGCGGCTCATCCCGCGAACATGCCCCCTGGGTCTTCGAGGTCAACGGCATTACCGCAGTTATTGCCGAGTCATTCGCCCGCATCTTCCGCCAGAACATGTTCAACTGCGGCATGGCTGCCATCGAACTCCCCAAGGAGGACATCGACCTGATCCTGTCGCACGCAGGTGACGATGATGCCGCCATGACCATCGACATCGAGGGGGGCAGCCTCACGGTGAGCGGCGGCGGCAAGCAGAAGGACTTCCCCTTCCAGATCTCACCCTTCGACAAGGCACTGGTACTTGCCGGCGGCTGGGTCGATTTCGCCGACACCAGCTACTGATTCGCAGGTTGCGCCACGCATCATCCGGGCAGAAGAACCTTGTTCTTCTGCCTTTTTCCGTGCCAGCACCAAAGAAGACAAAAACAATCCTTTTTGTGATTGACGCTCGCCGAGGCAAAGGAGTAAGGTTAATTCAAATGAAGGTTAACCAGCTAAGGGAGGGCACGACGATGAGAGCGATACAAGGGTTGCTCATGATGATAATTACCATAGCGGCAGGAACTCTGCTGTATGCGGGTATTGCCTCGGCTGCTGGAGTGGGTGTCAAGGCAAAGGACGGGATCGGCAGTTATCTGGTGGATGACAAGGGGATGACCCTGTATCTTTTCAAGAAGGATACCGCCGGTAAGAGTGTCTGTGGTGCTGCCAACGGCTGTGTAGAGAAATGGCCCGTTTTCCTGGCCGATGCTGCACCGGGTGCAGGGGTGGATGCGGCGGCAATTGGGACCATCACCCGTGACGACGGTAAAAAGCAGACCACCTACAAGGGACTGCCACTCTATTACTTCTTCAAGGATAAAGCGGCAGGCGATACCTTGGGGCAGGGGGTAAACAATGTCTGGTACGTTGTTGCTCCATAATCATCGTATCACATGATATAAACAGAAAAAGCCCCGAATGGGGCTTTTTCTTTACCGGTCAGAACCGTTTGCTCAGACCGAGATGAAAGGCCACATCGGGTGCCGTTGCCACCGCAATGTCCTCGGACACGCCGATATCCAGCAGATATCCGCCGGGCAGCTTGAGGGCGCCGCCACTCGTCAGCATCAGAGAAGCGTCAGACAGTTCCGTCAGTGAGCTGCCGCGAAACAGGGGGGTGTGCCCATCCAGCTGGAACTTGAACGAGATCCATTCCGCCGGTCCCCAGCCAATTCCCAGGGTACCGAACCCGGCCAGATTGTTCTGCTGGTCGGCCAGCACCTCACCCCGTGTCATGGCCAGCCCACCGAGAGAACCGAACATCCCCAGGGTTCCCCACTCCGTAAAACTGTTCATGCTGCCGCAAAGAGACAGTGCGAAATCGGTGCTGCCGCTCCCCTGCAGATGGCGGCTGCTTCCGGTCGGCAGTTTGATCGACGTACGCAGAGCAATCGCATCATGACCGGTCGTATCGTTGGTCTCGTAAAGCCTCATCCCGCCGGAAAGGATGATTTCTCCGATCCCGGAACCGGCATGATCCATCTGCAGCTTTTGGATACCGTCTTTACGATAGAAATAGATCAAACGGTTCCGGGGTGCGGTGTCACGCCCACTTTGCGGCATACCGAAGGTCGAATGCCATCCCTCGATGAACCCGTCCAGAAAACCGCCGCCGTACAGGACATACGGGATATCGATCCCGACCTCGAACCGTTCCCCGATCCCGTAGCGGGCAGCCAGGGTCCAGCGGTAGGACTCCCCGTCCAGTAGGAGCTGCTCAGTGGCGGTTGCTGTAACGAGATATTCGCTGGCAACATCCTGCGTCAGCCTCATCTCCAGCTTCCCCGAGGGGACAACGACGGCCGCGGCCTCGGCCGGCAGACCGAATATCTGGGTCAGGGGGCGCTGATTGACGGTGCGGAACGGGGTGATCTCCATATCTGCGGCATTTGACGAATCAGCGATGCAGAAAAGAATGGCGGCAAGCAGAAACAGCCTACTCATTGCCGCTCACCTCGGCCGCAGATTTCGCTGCGGCACCGGTGCGATAGCGATCAATCAGCAGCGTCAGGGACTTGACCCCATCCACGATCCGGACGCTGTCTGCGGCGTTGGAGTCAATCAGTTCATGCACCTTCTGGACGGCATCCACGGCCGTCTCCACGGCAGAAATCTGCTTGGCTGCATCTTCCTTGAGATCCTTGGTGCGTTCGTTGTCCTCCATGACGCTTCGCAGGTACAGGCGGCTTCCCTTAGCCTGCTCCTGGGCGGAGGAATTGATGCGGTGGGCCAGCTCACGCAGATGTTCCAGGTTCTTGATGATCTGGTTACTCCCCTCCCTGCTGCTGTTCCGTAGCGATGGTGACCTGACGGACCCGGTCCAGATTTTTCTCCGATTCCTCCGTGATTCGCTGGATACCGAGGGATTGTTCCGTCGTTTCTATGGCAATATGGGCCACCAGCCGGGACGCCTCCTCGGAACTCCGGTCGATAGTGGCCAGAGCGTCATGGGCCCGCGATGACATCTTCACCCCGTCGTTTACCCGGTCACGCCCCTGGGCAATGGAGCGGTGAACCGCTGCAGTTTCCGCCTGGATATTCCGGACCAGCTCCTCGATCTCCTTGGTGGAAGACGAGGTGCGGTGCGCCAGCGAGCGAACCTCTTCAGCAACGACTGCAAAGGCCTTGCCCCGCTCACCCGCCTGGGCCGCGATGATGGAGGCGTTCAAGGAGAGCAGATTGGTCTGTTCAACCACCTCCTGGATGATGTTCAGTATCTCCCCGACTCGCACGGAAAAACGGGAGAGCCGGTTGATGGACGCGAAGGACTCGTCGCTGCTCCGGACGATCTCCTGCATTGCCCGGAGCATGGCCGCCATGCTCTCCAGCCCCTGCTGGGCAAGGTCGCGCACATTGCCGGATTCGGCAGCTCCACGGCCGGCATTTTCGCGGATATTCGCCTGGGACGCACTGATCTCGAGAATTGCGGATGCGGTCTGTTCGGTGGAGATTGCCAGGCCACGGATATTGTCGGCGGTCTCCTTGGCGGCCCGGGCCATCTCCTCGATGGAGCTGGAGGTTTCCAGGACGAACGTGGAATACTGGTTGATATTTTCCGCAATGGCATCGGTAGTGGAACTCATCTGGGCCGAGATGGCTGCCCGTTCCTCCGAACGCCCCGAGAGTTCGTCGATTTCAACTATCAGCATGGAGAAGGCATTCTTCATATTCTCCATGGCGGTCACCGCATCCTGAACCTGGGCAACCTCCCGATCATCCCCGGTAATCATGTTCCGGATAATCCGCGTGAGCTGTTCCTCAGCCAGAACAATCTGGTCCAGCAGCTGTTGGCGTTCTTTTCTCCTGCTCTCAACGGTCCTGATGATGATGCTGTCAAAGGAGGCGATTGCCCTGATGGCATCCGGTTCATTCCGGATTGCGGTGACATCCTCGGTCAGATTCAGGCTTTCAACAACGCTCAGCTGCTCCTCGCGAATCTCGCCGACGACACCGCCCACGATGCGGGAACAGATCAGGGCCGATGCGCATCCGGCGAAAATGACTCCTCCGGCCGCAAGCGCCCCTCCCCCCATAACCAAGAGCGACACACCGGTTATGGCGGCAACGACCAGCGACATCATGAACATGCGCGTTCTGACGCTGGAAACGGTTGTTTGATTTCTGACAGACATGGCCCGACCTTTCGCAACTCGAAATGTCCCTGCTTGTATCACGCCGGACCAGACGCTGTCAACGAAACTGGCGCGCCAAAAGCACTGGTTCGTCCATGAGTTAGCGCATTTTTATCGATCAGCGCCCCGGAGTCACAGAGACATGAGAAACGATGATTGTATACGTCAGCCACCCTTGATTTTTTCCGCTTGAAGTGCCATACTGCACAAAATTCAATGGTTTCACGGAGGAGGATATAAATGTTTGGATTTGGCATGCCAGAACTGATCATCATCCTGGTAATCGTGCTGGTCGTGTTTGGTGCCGGCAGACTGCCGGAGATCGGCGGCGCTCTCGGGAAAAGCATCCGTAATTTCAAGAAGGCGTCTGAAGGCAAAGACGAGATCGAGATCAAGCCTAAGAGCGAAGACACCGACAAGAAGGCCTGAATCGGGCTGGCGCATAAACGGGAGAACAGGGGGAACGGCACAGCCGCTCCCCCGCTTTTTTACCAAACATCCAAAACAAATGTGACAACCACACAGAAGTTTAAACATCATTTAATAGTATATTGCCGTATAATTAATTATTGTTGATAATATTTATTAGCCCATGATATACAGCATTAACATGTTAAAGCCTCTAAACTCATTATGTTATCCAATAACCACATCATTCCCCTGCCGATTAATTTACCCCGGCTGTTCATACAACAATGCTAATGAGACGTCATTTCCTGCATATCCACGCAGAACACCCCGGCGACAACTAACGAATATTGATGCGGCTACGTACCGGTGGAGGCAATGCTATCATGCATGATACCTCTTCTGTTCGACGCGTCCTGATCGTGGACGACGACGCCACTGTCCGCATGCTTGCCAGCACGGCCCTCGAAGATGCCGGGTTTCATGTTGTTGAGGCTGAAAGTGGCGTCGTCGCCATGGAACTAATCGAACAGGTCTGCCCTGACGTTGTCTTTCTCGATGTAGTAATGCCCGGGATGGACGGATTTCAAGCGTGCCGGGCTATTCGCAACAATCCGGCCGGGGCCACCGCCGCGATCATGATGATGACCGGCCTCGACGACCTTGACTCCATCCAGAAGGCCTACGACGCAGGCGCTACTGACTTCATCACCAAGCCGATCAACTGGATTCTTTTCCGACATCGCGCAAACTTTATGTTCAATGCCAAACGGGCGGATGACCAAATTCGCCATCAGGCACTTTACGACCCGTTGACCGGCCTACCCAATCGGACTCTGCTGCACGACCGGTTGACCCAGTCGATCCAGCATGCCACCCGCTTCTGCACGTGCTTCGCCGTCATGTTCATCGACCTCGACTATTTCAAGGATGTCAACGACAATTTCGGCCACGACACCGGAGATGCCCTGCTCAGGTCTGTTGCCGAGCGCCTCCAGTCAACAACCCGGGGAAGCGACACCTGCGCACGACTAGGTGGAGATGAATTCGTTGTTGCCATTCAGGACGTTCATTCTTACGAAGATGTCCGTACCGTCGCGCAGTTACTATTAGATCACTTCTCCCAGCCGTTTCTGGTGGACGGCCACGAGATACTCCTCTCATCCAGCATCGGCATTGCCGTATATCCCGGAGACGGCGTTTCCGCTGGCGATCTGGTGAAAAATGCGGATACCGCCATGAACTTCGCCAAGAAACTTGGCAAGAACTGTCTACAGTTTTTCTCCGCCGAAATGCAATCCAGCATACAGAACCGGATGATCATGCAGAACGAGTTACGTAAGGCGCTGGAATCAGACGAATTAACGCTTCACTACCAACCGCGGGTCGATTCTCTCTCCGGGTGCATTATCGGCATGGAGGCCCTGGTTCGCTGGCATCATCCGGTCAGGGGGTTACTGATACCCCAGGAATTCATACCACTGGCAGAGGAATCAGGGCAGATCGTCGCCTTGGGAGAGTGGGTGCTCTACGAAGCATGCAACCAAGCTGCAAACTGGCAGCAGATCGGTTTTCCGCCATTGAAAATATCCGTAAACTTCTCTCCGGTCCAGTTCCAGCGGAGCAATGTACTGGAAATGGTCCGCCACACCTTGCTGAAGACCGGACTGCCGCCAGGTATGCTGGAGATAGAAATCACCGAAGGGACGCTTATGCAGTCCGGCCCCTCCCTGCATGAAAACAAGGTTGAAAATTTCTGCAGCCGGAGTCACCCCGGCCAATACAAGATGCAGAGTGGCGTACCGCCACTGGCGGAGGTACTGAACTCACTGCAACAACTGGGGGTTTCTATCGCCTTAGACGACTTCGGTACCGGCTATTCGTCACTCAGCTACCTGAACCAGTTTCCCATCGACGTACTGAAGATAGACCACTCCTTCGTCAACGACTCGGTTGAAACCAGCGGCAGCCCGATTATCGCGGCGATCATCGCCATGGCCGACAAGCTCAACCTGAGGGTCGTGGCCGAAGGGGTCGAAACCGCCGGCCAGAGACGTTATCTCGTGGGGCAGGCATGCCACGAACTGCAGGGTTTCCTCACCGGTCGGCCAATGTGCAGGGAAGAGTTCGAACAGATGTTTATCTCGTCTCAACCGGGGATACAACAGGACGTGGAAGAGTGACACACGGGGCCGAAACCATGCAGTTTGACAAAAAAGGGGGGAACGGCACAGCCGCCCCCCTTCTCATTGCCTACACATGACACCTGAAGTTACTTCTCGACGTATTCAGGATTCATCTGCCACAGTGCCAGTGTTGCTCCGGTCGGATCGGTAATCACGCTGAACCAGCCGATACCCGGTATTTCCGTAACATCCTTGCAGATCGTCGCCCCAAGCATGCGGGCTTTCTCGGTCGAAACCGCTACATCATCCACCAGCACATACGCCAGCCAGTACGACGGAGAATCCGGCTCAATAGTTTTCATGATGCCGCCGCCGGTCCCTTCACCCGGCTTGATCAGGGTATAATCCATCCCCGGCATCTCTTCCAGTTTCCAGTCGAACAGGCTGCCGTAAAACGATTTTGCCTTGGCCACGTCCGTTGTCGCCAGTTCCACATGCACAAACGGGTTTGCCATCTCGCTCACCCCCTTGATGACTCGTTGTCTTTCTTCAGGTTCAGTATACGACTTTGGCAGAAATCAAGGGCGGGATTTTAAGAGAAAGGGGATATCCGGGGATGCCGACGCATTCCTGACGGGAGTGTACATTCCCGTCGAGGTCCGGGGGCCGGTCAGCGGCTGTTGAAATATGAAATACGGTACAAGTGGTACAACACCACCGGAGCTGAAATCAGCGCCGCGACAGCAAGGGTGCCCAATACCGATAAGATCCGCTTTACAGTTTTAGCAAATCCGGGATTTTGCAAATATGCGACCAGGAACGGAGAAGTGACCAGTGATGCGGCATACACCACCACGATGATTGCACTAAATGACAACCACACCGTCGGAGCTTTATAGCCGACAATGATCAGCATTACAGCCATTAGAAATCTTAGTCCCCAATTTTGCATTCTGTTTCCTTGTTGTTATTTTGTTTTCAGTTAACGGACCTGAAGTTGCCTTACGTCTTTTGTTTTGCCGGGTCTAACTATCTGATTGGATTTGGTGTTTCAACCATTGATATATCTTGGTTCTGTCAATTGAACCTACTAATCAGCAATCTCATAATTGTCGGCACTTCCTAATTATTCATTCAACTTTTGCTACGAATTCCCACTGATCTTTTTCAATTGGATCATCTGAACGATCCTTATAGCTACATGCTCTGAGACTCAATATTCTCCATTTACTTTTATTCAAAGTTTTTATAACTGAATCACTTGAAAAATAATGCAGATGACCTATAGGCCGAACCATCCTCCACTTCCCTTTCTGTGACTGGGCAATTGTCGAATCGTTGTTAGGAAAGTTCCCTAAAATCAAGCATCCTTTATTTGCAATCCTATTCAGCCTAATCAACATATTAACCGGATCAGCAATATGCTCTAGAACATCCTCTAGGACAATCACGTCAAACTTGATACCGCTAGGAATGTCGCTCAAATTCGAAACAATATGAGAAGTTGAAGGTCTCCAGTTTCCAGGTTCAACCCCGAAACTCACAAGTGCCAGCTCAGATAATATTTCATAAAGATACCCATGACCAACACCTATCTCTAAATAATTAAAACCGACCTGCTTGCAGAGACCCTTCTTCTTGAACTCCATCATTGAAAGGAGAATTTTATCCGCGCTTTGAAGAGCAATATCCCTTTGAAGATCAGGACAGACTTCTCGCTGTTCAGAGAAACCTTTATGAACCACAAACTCAGAATTACTTTCGTAGAGGTAGTCCAGATATTCCTGTTCCGGCATAGGATCAATCCACCAGTGATTGCACGAGGAACAGCTCCTCAAATTGTAGGTATCCGGGGAGTCAGTATGGATTGTTTTGACACTGTCAATTATCAGAGACTCTTCTTCACAAATTGGGCAAAAAAGCGCATCGTGCTGTCGATGTCTATCGATGTTATCCATCTTCTTCCCTTTAACAGTAGCGGAGCCTGCGTGCCGCCGCGTTGCTCGGTTCTTTTTTCATTTTATTATTTTCAATACATGGTATCCCAGCCCCTTACAGCAAGCGAAAACTATGTATTCATGACATGTTCTGACAAAATATCACAACATATCCCTCCAATTTCGGGTGAATATACCGCAGCTGCATAATTCCGGGGAGTCTTGTGCCCGGGCAATTGTACCCAACCTCCCTAATTGCACTTAGGATGTTCCAGCTTCTATATCACACTCTGTGCGTCATCTCAAACATCCTCAAATACGGACTATTCCCCTATAATCTAGATTCGAGGCATGACCAATCGCCACCCCCCGTTCATGTCCTGCCAAGCTGAAGGTACTGCTACGTTTGTTCTGCATCCGACTTTCTGGCGGTGCGGGTAGACGAAGTGATTCCGTTGAACTTGCTGCGACATAACTCTGCAGGAACCCCTAACAAAAGAAGTACCGCCTCCATTTGACAACTTTCGATGAGATGATAAATTTTCTCTTATGAAAATAGTTGCCGTCATCACCGGCATGGTGGGAGCTGCCGCTGTCCTGGTCCCGCTCTGCACCATGCTCATTACCACCCCCGCTTTCACCCGCCTTGCGGAGGAGAACGCGAACCAGGAATCGGTCCAGGTTGCCTCTCACCTGGCAAATTCTTTTCCTTCACGCGAGCGGATCATTGCGTCACGAAACCTGCCCACCGACCTCCCTGCCGAAGCCGGGACCGCTCACATCTGAAGAGTACGCCATCATGCAGTGCCATACGGTCTATGCCCAAGAGCTGTTGTCGCCAATCCCATTCCTGCGGCAGGCCCTGGAAATCCCCTATTGCCACCACGAGAAGTGGGATGGCAGCGGCACACCTCGCGGACTCAAGGGGGACGAGATCCCTCTGGCTGCCCGGATCTTCTCTGTGGTTGATGTATGGGACGCCTTGATCTCCGACCGTCCCTACCGGAGCGCATGGTCCTTTGAACGGGTCAAAGAATATATCAGGGAGCGCGCAGGTCTGGACTTCGATCCCAAGATCGTGGAGTTGCTGATGCAGCATCTGGAGGATGGTGAGTGCGATGATGTCTGGAAGATCCGGCCGGGAAAGGGGTAAACCGCACATCTCACCCGACAGTCATCACCTACGCTTAAACAGAGAGGGGGGACGGTAATTAAACCGCCCCCCCTTGGTTTATTCGGTTCTGGCCCGGCCTCAGGACGCCAGATACTCCTCAATCTTCTCGGCCAGGGTGCTGTAGATGCGGCGGCACTCGTTCTCGTCCTTCTCCAACAGGGTGACGCGGAATCCCTGCAGCGGCGTGGAGAAGGAGGAGAGCGGCACGATGCAGATGCCGGTGGCGGCCAGGATGTGGTAGACGAAGCGCTTGTCAGACGATACCCCCGGCTGGTTCACCAGGCCGTTGACCAGTTCCTTCACCTCGGAATTGGCAATAGGGATGGACTGGCGGTTGTTCAGCAGACCGTCCTTGAAGGCCACGGCCATGTAGAAGGCGCCGTTGGTGCGGTTTACCTGCAGGGCCGGCACCTTGCTGAGGAAATCGTAGGTGATGTTGCTCATTCGCTCGTAGCTGGCGATCCGCTGGGCCAGGTAACCGGCGTACTCCGGGTGGCGGGTGATCTCCGGGATAACGGTCTGCGGCAGGGTGGTGGAGCAGACCTCGTTCATCTTACCGGTCAGGATCAGGTTGATGTACTTGCGGAACTGCTCATCCTTCTGGCCGTTGTAGACCTCGATCCAGCCGCAGCGGGAACCGGGCCAGGGGAACTCCTTGGAGATTCCCTTCAGGGAGATGGCCGGCACTTCGCCGATGACGTCGCTGATATGGACCGTCCGCTCGCCGTTGTAGACGATATTGATGTAGACCTCATCGGCGATGATGAACAGGTCATTCTCTTTGGCGATCCGGACGATCTCCCGCAGGGTATCCTCGGTGTAGACCATGCCGGTGGGGTTGTCCGGGTTGATGATCATGATGGCGCAGATGTTCGGGTTGTACTTGATGTGATTGCGCAGATCCTCCAGGTCCGGGTACCAGTTGTCATTCGGCTTCAACTGGAACAGGGCCGGGGCGGCGTGGGCATGGCCGATCTCCCCCAGGGTATGGGTGGTGTAGGAGGGTGACGGCATCAGCACCCGGGCCTCGGCCCGCAGGGCGCCGTAGATCTTGGCGATGGCATCGCCCAGGCCGTTGAAGAAGATGATGTCATCGGGGGTGATCTGGGCTCCGCCGCGGCCATTGGTGGTCTCGCAGATGAACTCGCGGGTCTCCAGCACGCCGCGGGTGTGGCAGTACCCCCAGGTATGGTTGTCCATGGCTGCCCGGGCTACGATCTCCTTCATCCACTCCGGGATGATCTCTCCCTTGACGATCGGGTCACCGATGTTCTCCCAGTTGATCTTGACGCCGTGTTTCTGAAGTTTCTCCGCCACATTAACGATGTTGCGGATTTCGTAGGTCAGTTCCCCTGTGCCGGGGCGTACCAGGTCGATGCGCATGTTCTTTACCTCCGTAGTCTGTATGTGAATCGTAATCCTTTTGAAAATCTGCGAACGGCAATTGAAACACGGAGAGCACAGAGTACACGGAGAGAATCTGAGGACATCAAATATAAAACACATTTTCCCCGCCAACGGGATGGGAACCGGGCTTTCACGTGTTTTACGATGTTTTCAGCTTGCTCCGTGCCCTCCGTTGCTCCGTGTTATTCCTGATCTTTTCTTCAAGGGTGAAATAAAAAAAGCCGTGGGCTTGCGGGCTCACGGCTTTTGATGCAATCGATGGAACGATGATCAGCGTGCAGCGCGCAATCCTGCGGCGTCACGCGCCGCGGCGGTGATAGCTCGTGCTGCTGCTATGTAAATCGTGCTGGTCATGGTCGGTTTCATTACCATATATTCTTTCGGTGCGTCAACGATTTTATCCGGAAAACTACTCGTGGATAATGCTGTTATCCCAATAATTCCCGATACACCGCTTCCACCGCCTCCGTCATGGCCGGTATGGTGAAGACCTCCAGTGCCCGCTGCCGCCCAGCCTTGCCCATACACCGCCGCAGCTCCGCGTCTCCCAGCAGGCGATCCAGGGCCTCCGTCAGCCGGGCGGGGTCACCCGGCGGAACTAGCAGCCCCGAGATGCCGTCCTGCAGCGCTTCATCGATACCCGGTGCGTTGCTGGCCACGGTCGGTTTCTCCAGCAGGGCCGCTTCCACCAGGACCAGCCCCAGCCCTTCCTTGGCGATGGAGGGGAGCGCCGCCACGTCGGCAGCATTCACCACTGCGGTCGCATCGGGACGGAAACCGAGCAGATGGACCTGCGGGCCTACACCAAGCTCCGCCGCCAGCCTCTGCAGCTGCTCCCCCATGTCCCCCTCGCCCACCAGCAGGCAGTGCAGTTCCGGCCAACGGTCCTTAAGCAGGGCGACCGCACGGATCAGGAACTCCTGTCCCTTCTTGGCCGAGAGATGGGCGACACAGACAATCACCGGCGCCTCCGGTGGAATGCCCAGCGATGCCCTTACCGCATCGCGGTCAGGGAGTCCTTCGAAGCGGCGCAGATCGATGCCGTTGTAGGCCACCCGCACGGTCTGCTCCCTTATCCCCTGGGCAAGCAGGTGTTGCTTGACGCCGATGGAACAGGTGACGATCCGGTCGGCAAACTGGTAACACCCCTTGGAATTCATTGCATGGACATGAGCAACGGTCGGAATCCCGGCCAGCCGGCCGGCCAGGGAGCCCCAGAGCCCGGCTGTGGAGAGATGGGTATGGATGATATCTGCCTTCACCTCCCGGGCCACGGCGGCGATGCGGCGCGGTGCCAGCAGGTTCAGTTTGCCTGAGATGGCCGGGGTCCGGGCGTCGACTCCCGCCGCCCGGGCGATCTCCGGCATGTTGCCGTTAGGCTTGCAGAGCAGGGTCACCCGGTGGCCACGCCGCTGCAGTTCCTCGCACAGTGCCAGACAGATCCGTTCGGCACCGGAGTAGCGGCGCTGGGTGATGACCTGCAGTATACTTAAGGGTCTGGACATATCAGGGGGATTCTCCCAGGATCTTTTCTACGGCGGTGAACATGGCATCCGGGGTAATGCTGGTCCGGCATTCGGCATCCCGCTCGCAGGTCATGAGCTGGCAGCGGGCACAGGGAAGCTGCGATTGGACAATGCGGTGACGTGAGCCGAAGGGGCCATTACGCTCCCCGTCGGTGCAGCGGTAGAACGACAGGGTCGGCGTGCCGACCGCCGCCGCCAGGTGGATCGGTCCGGTATCGCCGCCGACC
>CAZSTJ010000092.1:0-12843 GCA_964609805.1 uncultured Geobacter sp.
TCTCCCGGGATGCCGAGCGCGAAGCCGACGCGGAAGGATTGCGACGACTGGTTTCCGCACGCATCGATCCGACCGGCATGATCCGTTTCTACGAAAAACTGGCTGCGGAGCAGCGATTGTCTCCGCCAGCGATTCTGTCTACCCACCCAGCATCCGGCGAGCGCCTAAAGTCGCTGCGTCAGGAAATGGCCCGACAAAAGGGGGAATGGCAACCGCTGCCGGTTGATATACATAAGTTAAGCACAGGGAGATAATGCAGGAGGCACATTGATGACAAACGTGCCGTGCTTCCCAAGCGGGTTCGCAAAGTGGTAACGGTCAATGATGATTTCTGATCGTGGGTTGTGGCGAGAGTCCCCTTGCTGAAAAGTTTCCCTACATAGAAGAAAATATCCGCTATTTTTTTTCTGGCTTTTCAGAAACAGCTCGATCCTTTCCTGACTTTTTCTGTACGGGAATCTTACCCCGCTCAACCACTCCTGCAGTTGGTCCGGATGTCACTGCATTTGCTGTCCCCGTTCATTCAGAGTGAGTCCATTCGCTCTCTTGTACAACACAACCCTACCAACAGTATCATCCGGACAGTCGAACGGAATATAACCTAGAAATTTGATGACATTGGGATTATAGTGCTGCTCTGGCTCCACTCCGTGTTCCCAATTCCAGACTGAATATTCAATAACACCGATGACTTCCGCGACTTCTCTCTGGAGGAGTCCGAGATCCATGTGTTGTTTGCGGATGTGGTCACCGATGGTCACGGAATTGGCTGGGTAGCCGGGGAGTGGTTATTATTCGAAGGGAATTTCGATTGAGAACGAGTGCCGTCTTACATAAGAATTGTAGAGAAAGGTTAACACACCCCTGCCCCTGCGACTACCTGTCAGACCCGATCCAGTACCTCAGCCTGGACCGGAAGACCCCTTAACCCCTTATGCCCCCCGAGACCACTCTATCAACCAGAGACTGGCTTCGTAGCGAACCGCCTCTCAAGGATCTGCAGGAACGGTACCCCGATGAGTGGGACAAAGTCCTGCAGAGTCTTGCCCTGTTGTTCCAGCAGGGGAAGTCGGCTGAGATTACGGCTTACCTGCAACAGCTTTCCCGTAAAAGCACCACCGACAAGAACGAAGATCTGTGTCACACCGTCCGCTACCAGATGGCACGGGCAGCGGTCCGACAGCATTACATCGCGATGGCGTCGGGGGTAGAAAGCGGCACGGTCAGGTTCAATCTCCTGAACGGTCTGGTGGCCCAGCGGCTGCTCTTTGCCCATGATCTGGTGCGCAAGCCGGTCTCCCTATTCTGGTTCCGGCTGCTCTGGCCGCTTCTCTGGCAGCGGCGCTTCCTGATGCCGCTGGTGCAGCCGAAGGGGATCTACTGTTTCTATTCCCGACAGCTGATCGACCGGCTTGCCGCCATCATCGACAATCGGAACTGCCTGGAGATCGCGGCAGGTGACGGTACCCTTTCCCGCTTTCTCAGGGACCGGGGCGTCCGGACCACCGCAACCGACGACTACAGCTGGGGGCACGCTGTCTCCTACCCGGAGTGGGTCGTCCGGAGCGAGGCCCGTGTGGCGCTGAACCGTTATGCAGCCGAGACCGTCATCTGTTCCTGGCCCCCCGCCGGCAACGACTTCGAGAAGAAGATCTTTCGGACCCGCTCCGTACAGCAGTACATCCTCATTGCCAGCCGCCACCGCCACGCCGCGGGTGACTGGGACGCCTACGAAGAGCAGCAGGCCTTCACCATGCAGGAGGTGCCGGAACTGAGCAGTCTCGTGCTGCCGCCTGAGCTCGATGCTGCCGTCTATCTCTTCACACGAAAGGGGGAGGCCGCCTGACCTGCAGGCAGCCTCCCCCTTTTTTTCAATCTCCCCGTTCAGGACGGTCATCCCGTACAGAGCCGTCCCTACTTCGGCTGGGCCTTGATCATCTCTATCTCAAGAGTGATCAGCACCTCTTCCCCGACAGCCACCCCGCCGGTTTCCAGCGCCTTGTTCCAGACCAGCCCGAAATCTTTGCGGTTGATCTTGGTGGTGGCGGTCGTTCCCTTCCGGATGTTACCCCACGGATCCTTACTTTCCTTGGAGAGCGGCTCCACATCCAATACCACTTCCTTCGTCACTCCGTGCAGGGTCAGGTCACCGGTCACTTTCAGCCGGTCCTTACCAGCCTTGGCCACCTTCTTCGACACGAAGGTCATGACGGGGAACTTGGCCACATCCAGGAAGTCGGCACTGCGGAGATGCTCATCCCGCTTCTGCACATTGGTGTTAATGGAGTTGGTGTCGATGGTGACCTCTACCTTTGACTTGGTGATGTCTTTGTCGTTGATATCGATCGTACCGGAATGCTTCTCAAAGCTCCCCTTTACATTCGAAACCATCAGATGCCGAACCTTGAAGCCGATGTTGGTGTGATCGGGATCGATGTTCCAGGTGGCGGCCGAGGCCAGGATCGGCAGGGCGAGCAGCAGTACGGCACTGATTGATGCGAAAATTCTTTTCATGACATTTCTCCTTGTGGGTTGAGTTGCTGCCCGGCCTGTTTCAGGCCGAGCTTCTTGCAGAGACTTCCGAGCTGTTCCTGTTCCCGGCTCGAAAGGATGGACATTTCATCTACTATTGCACTTTCCACCTTGGCAAATACCCGTGCGATGGTTTCACTGCCTGATGGAGTGAGGTGCACGGTCAGATAGCGCCGATCCCGACTGTCCCGTACCCGCTCAACCAATCCCCGCTTCTCCAGATTATCGATCACCAGGGTGAGATTGCCGGTACTCTTGAGTATTTTGGCCGCCAGATCTCGCTGACAGAGCGGCCCTTTGTGAAGGAGTGCCTCCAGGACGCCAAACTGGCTGACGGTGAGCCCCTCTTCGCCCATATGCCTGCTGGTCCGCCCGGTCACCGACTCAGCGGCACGCATCAGCTTGGTGTAGGCGGTAAGGGCTCCGCATGTTGCCGCAGATTTTTTCATGACATACCACCCATATAAGTCAACGTCATATAGCTTAATATCAAACTATCATTCTCAATAAACTAGTGTCAACTAAATTTGCAACCGGCGGGCAAACATATGTGGAGCTGGAAGGTGTAACGGGTGGGACCGGACACCATCAGGTGGCGGTAGCATGTCTGTCAGGACAGAAAAGTCGTTGGAGAGGCAGGGCAGATTATCTCCGAATTAATGGTGGTGACCACAGTGCCCCCCGGAGCGTTCAACGTGGTTCAGTTCTTTGATCAACGGCCCGCCGTTGCAGGTGGAACAGTCAAACTGGATGGTCGTGTGGGTGATGTGATGCGCGTGGTGGAGCTCATGTTCGATGCGATGCAGCAATTGCCCGCGCTGGCCATCGTAGGCGGGATCAATCTCCACATGGGCCGACAGGGCAAAGATATGGGAACAGACTGCCCAGAGATTGAGATGGTGCACATCCAGAACCCCGTTGATGTTGCGGATGCTGGCAGCAACCTGCTCGACCGACAATCCCCGGGGCACCCCCTCCATCAGGATGTGGGTCGCCTCCCGCAGGAGCCGTCCCGCACCGGTCATAATCAGCAGGCCGATGGCCATGGAGATGATCGGGTCAACCTGGTACCAGCCGGTGAAGCGCATCAGCAGGGCACCGGCGATGACGCCCACCGATGCCGCTGCGTCGCCGAGTACATGGAGAAAGGCACTGCGGACGTTGAGGTCATCGTGGGAGTGGCCGTGAAGCCCCCGTGCGGCAAGCAGATTGGCAACCAGGCCCAAGACCGCGATAATCAGCATCGGGGTCGTACGGACCTCTTCAGGGGAGATCAGCCTGCCGATCCCCTCGTAGATGATGCCGGCCGCCATCACCAACACCGTCAGTCCGTTTACCAGGGACGCCAGCACCTCTGCCCGGTGTAGGCCGTACGAATGGCTCTCACTGGTGGAACGACCAGCCAACTTGATGGCCCCCAGGGAGAGTATCAAGGCAAAGAGGTCCAGAAAGACGTGACCCGCGTCGGAGAGAAGCGCCAGGGAATTGGACCAGATCCCGCCCCCGATCTCGGCCACAAGCGTCACCGTGGTCAGTAGTATGGCGGTTACCAGGCGCCCGGAAATGGATTGATCGACCTGACTCATAGGACATGCTCCCGTGTGATGGTGGTATTCTATCACGCCCCCAGGCGTGACGGTACCCGGATATTCGGGCTCGTTGAAAAAGGATTGAATCGAGCCTACTGCTAGGGCTTCCGGCTCGCTCCACAACGGGATCGACGCAGAAAGAGGCCTGTTTTTTGAGGACATTTTCATACAGGCATGCTATATAAAACGTTTATTACTGCATCTTCAGCCCTAATCTCAAGGAGCGATGTATGAAAAAAGCGCTGATTACCGGCATCACCGGCCAGGACGGGTCCTATCTGGCTGAACTTCTGCTGTCGAAAGGGTACGAAGTTCACGGGATTAAACGTCGCGCGTCATCGCTCAACACCCAGCGCGTCGACCACATCTACCAGGACCCGCATGTGGAGAACCAGCACTTCATCCTGCACTACGGCGATCTGACAGACGCATCAAACCTGACCCGCATTGTTCAGCATGTGCAGCCGGACGAGATTTACAACCTGGGGGCCCAGTCCCATGTTGCCGTCAGCTTCGAAACACCGGAATACACCGCTGATGCCGACGGCCTTGGAACCCTGCGGCTCCTGGAGGCCATCCGCCTGCTTGGTCTTGAGAAAAAGACCCGTTTTTACCAGGCATCCAGTTCAGAATTGTACGGCCTGGTTCAGGAGACCCCCCAGAAGGAAACGACCCCGTTCTATCCCCGTTCCCCCTATGCCGTCGCGAAGCTGTACGCGTACTGGATCACCGTCAATTACCGCGAATCCTACGGCATCTACGCCTGCAACGGCATCCTGTTCAACCATGAATCCCCTCGACGGGGGGAGACCTTCGTGACCCGTAAGGTTACCCGCGGTCTGGCTAATATCGCTCAAGGTCTGGAGCAGTGCCTGTTCATGGGCAACCTTGATTCGCTCCGCGACTGGGGCCATGCCAAGGATTATGTCCGGATGCAGTGGATGATGCTCCAGCAGGACCGTGCAGAAGATTTCGTCATCGCCACCGGGGTCCAGTATTCCGTGCGCCAGTTCATTCACTGGGCGGCGGCCGAACTGGGCATCACCCTCCGGTTTGAAGGCAAGGGGGTCGAAGAGCATGCCATCATCGAACAGATCACGGGTGACAAAGCCCCCGCGCTCAAGGTCGGGGATGTCATCGTCCGCGTCGATTCTCGCTATTTCCGGCCTGCAGAGGTTGACACCCTGCTGGGTGATCCTTCCAAGGCCAAGGTCAAGCTGGGGTGGACCCCCGAAATAACTGCCCAGCAGATGTGTGCCGAGATGGTCGCCCAGGATCTGCATGTTGCACAGCGCCATGCCCTACTGAAAAAACACGGCTATGACCTGCCGGTCTCCCTGGAAAATTCCCGATGACGGCCAAAAAAGCGCTCATCAGCGGCATCTCTGGCCAGGACGGCGCCTATTTGGCCAAACTGTTGTTGGACAAGGGGTACCAGGTATTCGGCACAGCCCGCGATGCCCAGATGGCCTCCTTCAGGAACCTCGAAAAGCTGGGGATTCAACAGCAGGTGACCCTGCTCTCCATGGCCCTGAACGATTTCCGCAGTGTGCTGCAGACCCTCTCCAGGGTGCAGCCCGACGAGGTCTACAACCTGGCGGGACAGAGTTCTGTCGGCCTCTCTTTCGAACAACCGGTGGAGACACTGGAGAGCATCAGCATCGGCACCCTCAACCTGCTAGAGGTCATCCGCTTCCTGCAACTTCCCATCAGACTGTACAACGCCGGGTCCAGCGAATGCTTCGGCGACACGGGAGGCATGCCCGCTGCAGAGACCACCCCGTTCCAACCCCGCAGTCCCTATGCGGTTGCCAAGGCCACCGCACACTGGGAGATCGCCAATTATCGGGAAGCTTACAACCTGTATGCCTGCACCGGCATCCTTTTCAACCATGAATCACCCTTGCGGCCGGAGCGCTTTGTCACCCGCAAGATTATTGCCTCGGCATGCCGTATTGCAGGCGGTAGCGGCGAGAAGCTCCGGCTCGGCAACATTTCCATCGCCCGCGACTGGGGTCTCGCCTCTGAATATGTCGATGCCATGTGGCGTATGCTGCAGCAGGAGACGCCGGGCGATTTCGTCATTGCTACCGGAGAGACCAACACCCTTGAAAGCTTTGTAGCTGAAACCTTCACCCAGTTAGGTCTTGACTGGCGGCATCATGTCAGCACCGACCCTTCCCTGCTGCGTCCTTCGGAGATCATGGTCAGCCGGGGCAATCCCGAGAAGGCTTTTCAGGCTCTCGGCTGGAAGGCGGAGCACCGCATGAAGGACGTCATCAGGCTTATGATTGCCGCCGAGCAGGCGGCCCTGTAACAATCACCCTCCCTCACGCACGGACTGACTCTATGCCCCTTTCGAATGTAGTGAACAGCAGCCCCCCGTTCATACCGACAGACGCCCGGATCTTTGTCGCCGGACACAACGGCATGGTCGGCTCTGCACTCGTCAGACGGCTCAACGAGTGCGGCTACCACAACCTGCTGCTTCGCAGTTCGGCAGAGCTTGACCTGCGCGACCAGATGGCGGTTGCTGCGTTTTTTTCTACCGAACGGCCGGAGTATGTCTTTCTTGCCGCCGCCCGGGTCGGCGGGATCATCGCCAACAGCACCCGCAAGGGCGAATTCATCTATGAGAACCTGATGATCCAGGCCAATGTCATTGACAGCGCCTACCGGCATGACGTGACCCGCCTGCTCTTTCTGGGCAGCACCTGCATCTACCCGAAATTCGCGCCGCAGCCGATCAAGGAGGAATACCTCCTCACCGGCCCCCTGGAACCGACCAACGACGCCTACGCCATCGCCAAGATCGCCGGCATTGCCCAGTGCCGTGCCTACAACGAGCAGTACGGCACCCGCTTCCTGGCCGCCATGCCTAACAACCTCTATGGTTCCAACGACAATTTTGATCTGACCGGGTCCCATGTCCTGCCGGCCCTGATCAGGAAATTTCACGAGGCGAAAGAGAGCGGCGCAGCCACGGTCACGGTTTGGGGCACCGGCACGCCGCTGCGGGAATTCATGCATGTCGATGACCTGGCGGATGCCGCCCTATTCCTATTGAACCAGCCTGACCCACAGTATTCGGATCTCCTCGCCTATCATCCTGCGCCGGCACTCATCAATGTGGGAAGCGGGCAGGAGATCAGCATCGCCGGTCTGGCACGACTGGTGAAAGAGATCGTCGGCTTCGGCGGCGAGATCGTGTTCGACACCTCCAAGCCCGACGGCGTGCCACGCAAACTGGCTGACTCGTCCCGCCTGGAGTCCCTGGGGTGGCAGCACCGGATATCCCTTCCGGAAGGGGTCCAGGACGCCTACCACTGGTACCTGGCACACCTCCCCCTGTGATACCGGCCGCACCCTTGACTCCTCTGGCGGAAGCAACCGCGGCCTGGCAACGAAGCAGCGGCCGCCTCTGCTCTGTCGACGATTATTGACCTGTCGTTACCACCCAACAAAGGATGAACGAATGAACCAGACGCATCACCCGAAAAATTTCGCCCTCATCGGTGTCGGCGGCTATATCGCCCCTCGTCACCTCAAGGCGATCAAAGACACCGGCAACAACCTGGTGGCGGCTCTCGACATCAATGATTCGGTGGGCATACTGGACCGTTTCTTTCCCGACGTCCCCTTCTTTACCGAGTTCGAACGGTTCGACCGGCACGTGGAGAAGCTCCGCAGGCAGGGGGACGACAATCGGGTTGATTACGTAACGGTCTGCTCCCCGAACTATCTCCATGATGCTCATATCCGCTTTGCCCTGCGCATCGGCGCCGATGCCATCTGCGAAAAACCGCTCGTACTCAATCCCTGGAATCTCGACGCCCTGCAGGAGCTGGAAAAGGAAAGCTCCCGAAAGGTCAACACCATACTGCAGCTGCGGGTGCATCCGTCCCTGGTCGCGCTCAAGGAAAAACTCGCCAGGGAGAGCGCCGGCCAGAAGCATGATGTGACGCTGACCTACATCACCTCCCGCGGCCCCTGGTACATGAATTCCTGGAAGGGGAACCTGGAGCGCTCCGGAGGTGTTGCCACCAATATCGGCATCCATTTCTTCGACCTGCTGATCTGGCTGTTCGGCGGGGTGCAGTCAAGCGACGTCCACTACGCGAACAGCGCCAAGACCGGCGGACACATCGAACTCAAACATGCGCGGGTCAAGTGGTTCCTCTCCATCGACCGCAACGACCTGCCGGACTCGGCCGTAGAGTGCGGACTTTCCACCTTCCGTTCCATAACCGTCGACGGCAGCGAGGTGGAATTTTCGGAAGGATTCACCGACCTCCATACGGTGGTATACAAGGAGACGCTGGCCGGCAGAGGCTTCGGCATCGATGACGCCCGACAGTCCATCGCCCTGGCCCATGACATACGCAATGCCGTCCCGGCAGGGATCAGCAGTTGTTCGCACCCGTTTCTGAATCACCTTTGAAAGGAACCGCCATGAGTGATTACTTCGTACATGAATCCTCCTACGTGGATGAGGGGGCGGTGATTGGCGCAGGCACCAAGATCTGGCACTTCTCCCACATCCTTTCAGGTGCCAGGATCGGTGCTGCCTGCAGCTTCGGGCAGAATGTATCGGTTGCCGGCGGCACGCTCATCGGCAGCAATGTCAAGGTACAGAATAACGTCTCCATCTACGAAGGGACCGAAATCGAGGACGATGTCTTCCTGGGGCCGTCGTGTGTGCTGACCAACGTTACCAATCCCCGTTCCCAGGTGCTGCGCCGGGCCCTCTACGAGCGGACCCTTTTGCGCCGCGGCTGCTCCATCGGTGCAAATGCCACCGTGGTTTGCGGAATAACAATCGGCAGGTATGCCTTCGTCGCCGCCGGAGCGGTTGTGGCGAAAGATGTGCCGGACTATGCCCTGATGGTTGGGGTGCCGGCACGGCAAAGGGGTTGGATGAGCCGGCACGGGCACCAGCTCCCCCCCCCTGATGACCGGGACATCATGACCTGCCCGGAAAGCGGCCTCCGCTACCGCGAAATTGAACCGGGAGTGGTCCGCTGTCTCGACCTGGACGAGGAGGCCCCACTTCCAGCCGAGATGGCAGTGGGCAAGGTATGTTATGACGAGCTGAAGCAGGGCGGACAATGATCGGTATCCCCACAAGCATCTACAACCCGGTGCCGCACCACCTGCAGCCGGCTTTTACCGGTCTGAACCAGCTAAAAATGCAGCATTCAGTGTACTGACGAGCCTCGATGAAAACGACCTCCTATCGAATCTGTGCTATCTGTGGTTCCCATGATCCGGAGTTCCTGTTTCTTAAGGATGAATTTTCAATTGTCCGCTGCAGGGCTTGTCACCTGGTCTTTGTCGGCAACCAACTGGATCAGATTGATTTCTCTGTCCTCTACGGGGAGGCCTATTATCAAAGCGAGGACAAACGACTCTTTTCAAATTATCTCGCGGAGGAGCCGGAACGGCTGGCAAGCGCGCGCAGCCGTGTTGACAAATTACGACGTTTGAAAAGCTCGGGCAGACTCTTGGACGTAGGTTGTGCCGCAGGATTTTTTCTGGAAGCAGCAAAGCCATATTATGACGTTACGGGCGTTGAATTGTCAGAGTTTTCATCCAACTATGCCCGGGAGCATTTCAAGCTGAATGTGTTGACCTGTGGTCTCGAGCAGGCGGGATTCCCTGATGAGAGTTTTGATGTTGTTACCTTGTGGGATGTGATAGAGCACGTTTCCGACCCATCGGCTGTAATGGCAGAGGTATCGAGGATACTGAAACCGGGAGGAATCGTCGTCGTAGCAACGGGTGATGCACGGAGTTTCCACGCCCGGCGTTCACTGCAAGAATGGCCCTTAATGGCTCCTCCCTGGCATCTGTACTATTTTTCACGCGCAACGTTGACGTCATTAGGAGAACAGAGTGGGTTATCCCTGTGCAACATGACGACACAAGGCGTTATTTCGACCAACCCTCTCTTAAATAATCGTTGGGTGAATAGAATAGTCAACGTTATGAATGCTGGGGATATCATGCAGGCAGTTTTTATCAAAAAATGACAACACTCCTGCGCAACTCTACCATCAACTTGATTTTTAAGATTGCAGGGCTTTTTCTGGGGTTGGCGATTACCGTTATTACCGCCCGACTGGGAACCTCCGAACGGGGTATCTATTCAATTACCACTCTGGTGGCCCAGATATTCATCACGATTTTATCGGGACTCAGCCCAGCCATTGCCTACCGTATCTCACGCCATGAAGAGGCACCCGGCCCTCTGGTTTCAGCAACACTGGGGTTTGCCGTCATAGCCGGCAGCCTCTTCGCAGCCTGCCTCCTGGCTGTTTCATGGCTGTTCCCCTCTCCCCCTTACGGCAATCTCTGGATCATGGCCATTGCTGCCCCGGTACTGCTGATCGTGCCCTATGTGAACGGTGTCTATCTCGGCCAAGGCGATATGCGACGACTGAATGTCAACGCCGCCTCTGCCTCCCTGCTCTGCCTCCTGTTCGTTGGGGCGGTGAGCTGGATGAGATCAGGGTTGTCACTCTACGATGTTCTCTTCGCCTGGTCTGCTTCCCAGATAGGGGCAGCAGCCCTGTCGATTTATTTACTTTCTCGCGGCACGCCACTGACATTGCAACCCATTGCGACCCTGAAACCAATGATTCCGTTTGCCCGACAGATCGGAGGAACCAGCCTCATCGGTTTACTTAATTACCGGGCGGACCTGCTGCTGGTGCAGTTTATACTGGGGCTCTCGTCAGCCGGTGTCTATTCCGTTGTCGTCGCCATCGCCGAGATGCTCTGGTTTGTTTCGTCATCGGTGACCATGGCAGCCTACAGCAGGATCGGCAGCCAGAATGATGCCGAATCGGCGGCATTTGTTCTACGAATCGTACACCTCAACATCCTGCTGCTTTTGCTCGTTTCACCGCTGCTCTTTCTGTCAGCATACTGGGCCGTACCGTTATTCTTCGGGGAGGGCTATCGCGAGGGGGTTATTCCCCTGCTGATACTATTGCCCGGTGTCCTGCTCTATGGAGCGGCTTCGACAATCTCCGCCTTTTTTACCAATCGACTGGGGCGCCCGGAACTGTGCCAGAAGATCGCCCTGCTGTCTCTGATCATAAATGTGGTGCTGTCACTTGTGGCCTTGCCCCTCATGGGGATCAGCGGTGGCGCCCTCGCCTCCAGCGTTGCATATGCCGGCTCCATTTTATTCTCCCTGCACCAGTTCTCAAAGCATTCCGGTGTGAGCTGGCGTACGATCCTGACACCGGACAGAGTGTGCCTGCGCAACGACCTGTACAAGCTATGCCGGATTGCCAATTTCGGGGCTGGTAAATGAAACGGAGCGTGCTGATATTCACCATGCCCGGATTCGGCGCACGGGTCGTGGAGGAACTCTCCCAGCGGCAGGCCTTCTGCGACTACGACGTGCGCATCGGCATAATCGGGGGCACCACCCCGGGACTGTTCGACCGGCTACGGGCGACCATTAAGAAAGCATGTCTTCCGAAAGCCACCTGCATTCAATTCAGAAACCCGGTACTGGCGACCGGGCATCTGCACAGGGTTCTCCGGCGTTTTCGGATAACCCATGAAACGGCCACAACCGATGCCGACGCCCGAAGAATAATAGGCCGGCAGCAGCCTGACTTGATCCTGACCATAACATCCCGGATCATCTTCTCGCCCGGGACCATCAAATCGGGCAGCCATCTCTGGCTCAACGTGCATCCCGGTGTCCTCCCCGCATACGCGGGGGCAGCGCCGGCACCTTATATGTATCGAGACGGCCTGGGCGGTTCAACCATCCATCTCATGGCTGAAAAGGTAGATGCAGGGGATATCGTTGACTCTTACCGTTTTTCTGAGGGACTCGGCAGAAATGTGGGGGAGTATTTTTTTGACATACTTCCCGGGGTCATTGCCGACAGGATCATTGCCGTGACGAAACGGTGGGAAGACGGGACCCTTACCTTTACCCGTCAGAATGCAGATCAGCTGGAATACCGCACCAATGCGGGACTCACCCGTGACCGGGTCATCAACTGGAACCAGACGGGAGATCATCTGGAACGCTGGATCAGGGCACTGTACCCCCTGGCGCCGGCATGCTTCAGAACCCCAATGGGGAGAGATATAGAAATTGTCCGGGCAACCGTTCTCAAGCAATCTCTGGCAGCGACGACACCCGGACTCGTCATTGCTTCAAATGGCCGCCTGTGCGATATTGAGACCCTGGACAGTGTGATCCGCATAGAAACAGCGACCGCCCATCACCTGACCGTCGGCGTCCGGCTTGACTGCGCAGGGGAGGTGCACGGCCCATGAACTGGACATTGCTTGTCGGCTCAGAAGCCGAGAACATGGCGGAAAAGATACCGCTCAACTGCTTCCAGACCACCGGATGGGTCAAGGCGGCGTCTGCCGTTCACCATGTTGAATACCGTTATGCCCTGTTATGCGGCAACGCAGCCGATAACAGTGACAAAGCGGTCTTTCTGCCGGGGGCGGTCCGGCACCGGTTTGGCCTCCCGCTCTTTGATTGCATGCCGATGGGTGGCTACAGCGGCTGGGTCTCCAGTGACGGCCCTGTCCCTTGCGACGTCCAGAGGCGGCTCACCAGGCAGGCTGCGGTTGCAAAACCCTGGCTCAAGTTCAGCTGCACGGAAGATCCACTCTCGCCTGATTCGTCTGAAGACAGCTGCATTCTGGGCGTGAAGGGGGTTCAGGCAGAGAC
>CAZSTJ010000093.1:0-12748 GCA_964609805.1 uncultured Geobacter sp.
GTCTCGCGGGGGACCAGCAACAGGGGGCGGCGGACGTTATGCTCAAGGAGCGCCGCCCCCTGTTGCTGGTCCCCCGCGAGACCCCCCTGTCGGAGATACACCTGGAGAACATGCTTCGCCTTTCCCGGGCCGGCGCCCGCATCATCCCGGCCATGCCGGCCTTTTACGCCAAGCCCGAGGCGATCATTGACCTGGTCGACTTCATGGTCGGCAAGATCCTCGATCAGTTGGGGATAGAGCACCAACTCTTCCGCCGCTGGGGCCATTGAAACGAAAAAGGGGGGCTGCACAAAATGCAGCTCCCCTTCCTTTTGTTCTGCCCCTGTTTCTGATCAGGCCTTTGCCAGAACCTCTTCAGCAATTCCTCTTCCCAACGCCTCACACTGCTCCAGAATCTCGGGCGTTGGCTTGAAACAGGCCCTGACCGAAGGCACCGGAATCTTGAAACCGATCCCCTTGAGCCGATCTTCTCCCATCTTGCAAGCCTCGCCGCTCCAGCCATAGCTGCCAAAGCAACCGGCGATGTTGGTCTTCAGCTTGACCGTCGTCAGATAGGCGAACAGCTCCCAGATTGGGGGCGGGATGTCGCGGGCAATGGTTGGGATGCCGAAGATAAAGGCACTGGCATCTTCCATCAGGTTACGCAGCTCCGCCGTGCTCAGGTGGTTGGTGTGATAGCTGATCACCTCGACACCATCCAGCGATGCCCCCTGGGCCACCGCCTTAGCCATCAGCTCAGTATTGCCGTGCGGCGAGAGGTATAAGACAAAGATCTTCTTGCTCGGCGCAGGCGGCTTGCTCCAGCTCTCGAACTGCTGGATTGCTCGCCAGGGATCCGTGCGGATGATCGGCCCGTGGCTGGGGCAGATCATATCAATCACGTCATGACGGATCTTCTCCACCGCTGCCAGAACCTTGTCCTTGAAGGGGCGGAAGATCGTATCGAAATAGAACTGGCGGGCCGAGGTGATGTCGTCGGTCTCATCATTGTAGCGCTTGCCGGGGGCACAGAAATGTGCTCCGAAGGCGTCGCAGGAGAAGAGGATATTCTCCTCCTCCAGACGGGTAAACATGGTATCCGGCCAATGGAGAAACGGAGCCAGGATAAAACGAAGCGTCCGTCCGCCCAAGTCGATGGTGTCCCCGTCCTTGACTGTTACACAGGTGAACGGCTTATGCAACTGGTTGGTCAGGAAGTTTTTGGCTGCAGTGGTGCAGTAGATGACCGCATTGGGGCTGTGCTCCAGCAGATAGGCGATAGCCCCCGAGTGGTCCGGCTCCGTGTGATTGACGATCAGGTAGTCGACCTTTGCCGGATCGACCAGTGACTTGACCTTATCCATGAACTCGTCGGTCCGTTTGGCCTTGACCGTATCGATTATGGCAATCTTGTCAGTACCTTTGATCAGGTAGGAGTTGTAGGTGGTGCCATGTTCCGTGGGAAACAGGTCGTCGAAAGTTCGCAGATCGGGGTCTTCGGAGCCGATCCAGTAGAGACCCGGTTTTATCTCAACTGTTGCTGATGCTGGCATTGGTGCGTTCTCCTTTTCGTCGTTGGCGCTGAACTCGCGACGACGTTGTCGTTCCGTTCTGTAGAGGATAAGTTTTGTCCTCTAATATAGCAAACAGCCGGGGGGTAAACAAGTTCCAAATAAAGGGGGTTGTCTGCCAATCGGCAATCTGGTACAAGGTAACATTATGAATGCCGTCGTCCGTCAAAGAATAGATGCCCTGATCCCCCTGCTGAAGGACGGAGACCCCGACGTCCGTACCACTGTGGCACGGGCAATCGAGCACCTTGAAGCCTGCGGGGATCTGAACGAAACCCTGCAGATCCTCAAAACCGGTGATATGGGTGCCCGCATCGGAGCAATCTATGCATTGGGTGAGATCGGCGGCGAGGGGGTCATCAACCCCTTGGTCTACTGTGCCGGGCGTCATGAGGTAGATATTCGTGCTGCTGCGGTGGAGGTGTTGGGCAAACTGGCCTATCCATCAACCGTACCGATACTGCTGGAACGGCTCAGCGATCAGAACCCCGCTATTCAGGCCAGGGCGATTACCGCTCTCAGCAATTTCCCGGCGTCTGAAGAGCTGTTCAATCGCCTACGCCCCTTTCTCAAGGCTAACGACGGCGACATTGAGGCCGAAACAGCTCTGGCCCTGGCACGCATGGGTGACCGTTCCGTCATGGACACCATTATCTCCCTGTTGACATCCCCGTACGCCTCAACACGCATGGCGGCGGCATCAGCACTAAGCATGCTCCCCCTGTAACCGCGGGCGCTTTCGCCGGAACCGCACCCTCCTCAGTACTTTCCGCTGACCACCAACTTACCTACATCGATGTTCTTCAGCAACGGATCGACGACTGCCACAACGCGCGCATACCGTGAACCGTCCTGTTCCACCAGCGGCTGCTCGCGCGGGACGCTCAGGCGGCTTCCGTTCGCTTCAACCAGAATCCGGACAATCGGCGCCTCCTCATCGAGCGGGTTGGGGCGGTACACGACCCCCACCTCGTTGGTGTCCAGCCTGACCAGGGTGCCGACCGGGTATTTACCCATCATCTCAATAAAACCGGATACCAGGGAACCGTCAAGGTAGGTTCCGGAAAGCTTCTGCATCTCATGCAGAGCCGCCCGGGGATTGATGGGGTGCTGATAGACTCGCAGCGTGGTAATGGCATCGTAGGTATCGGCAATGGCAACAATGTCGATCATCTGGTTGAACGGCAGCTTCTGGGCCCATTCGGGGTAGCCGCTCCGGTTGAAATGCATGTGATGGCCGAGAACGATCTGGGCAATATGGGGATCAAGCCCCTCCATTTCACGAACGATCTTGGCACCCAGTTCAGAGTGGCGCTTCATCTCGTCATACTCGGTCTTGGAAAGTTTGCCCGGCTTGTTCAGAATCTTCTTCGGGATCATGGTCTTGCCGATATCATGCAGCTCCCCGGCAATACCCAGTGATTTGACGGCCGCGATATCCATTCCGAGCGACGCGCCAAGGGCCATGGCCAGGATACCGACATTAACACAGTGGTTATAGGTGTAATTGTCGTAATCCTTGATCATGGTCAGACCCACCAGGATCGAGGGTTCCCGCATGGTTATGCCGACCATCCGGTCGACCACCTTAATCACCGGGGCGCTGTTCGGTATCCGTCCCCGCTCGATGTCACGGCAAATCCCCCGGATGGCGGTCAATGCCTGGCCATGCATAACCAGGTGATCGCCAGACTCCTCATCATCTTCTGCGGGGTCATCCTGGTTATCGTAGGTTTCTTCACCCTGCCGGAGAATGCGTATATGGACGATGCCCTCTTTCTCCATGTTCGTGGCAAGCGTCTCGTAATTTGTCCCCTTCGCCGAGAATATGCGCACGAAACCCTGGAGCTCATCAAAGGTCAGACCGGCGGAGAGGACAAGCCGGCCGATTTCTTTTTCCGCCATGCGATTAGTCAGATCGGCAACGGCAGTCGAGGGGTTGATAAACAGGTGCTCCTCGAAAAACATGGCGCCATCAATAATTCCCAGGGAAAGTTGTTCTGATCTTCCAAGGGCTGAGGCGAGAATCTTGTCAAGCTCAAGCAGCGGTTGCCGGATGGCAGGGTGAGATGCGGGATAAAACGCCATCCCCTTGATTGCCCCGGAAAAGAGAGTGACCAGTCTGAGTGCCGTCTGGCTGTCAAGCACTTCCATTCTGTTCTCCTCTCCCGCGTTCAATAATTTCAATTGCCTCCTGGCACGCCTTGCCGAGCGGTCCGGCAGCCGAAGCAAATTTGTTCAGCACCGGCAGGGCGCGTGGATCTCCCAGCCGCCCCAGGCAGGCAGCGACTGCAACCTTGAACTGATCCCACCGGTTACGGGAAAACAGGTGTCGACTGGCCAAGAGATGCGTCAGCACCGGGACCACCTGACGGTCTCCAATAGCGGCAATCGCATTCAGCGCATCTGTTTTCAGGGAAAGAGTCTTCAGGAAGGTATCGTGGGAGCAAACGATCTGCATCAGCTCCTTCAGCGCTTTTCTACTCTTCATGCCACCCAGGGACGCCATTGCCTGGGGAAACAACTGCTGGTTATTTCCGCCAAGAATTGCAATGATTGCCGCCTCCGCCTCTCTGCCGCCAATCTTTGCCAGGCTTCGGACCGCTTCCTTGCAGACCCGGATATCAGTGTGCCGCAGGCATTGCAGTAGCTCCGGAACCGCTTCTGTCCGCCCGATATCCCCGACGATTGCCGAAAGATTCCGCACCATATACCAACGATTGTCGCGCATCATCTTCAGCAGGATCGGCAGGGCAGCCTCACCCATGCCGGACAACAGGGAACTAAGCTCTTTCCTGACGGCCAGGTTGTCAGTTGCGCCAAGCTTTTCCGCAGCCAGGGTGATTCCTGCAGGACCGGTAGCCGCCAGCAGAGCAAGCCCGCCCCTGCGGGAAAGTGCCCCGGGAGTTTCGACACGATCGAGATGATATGCCAGCAACTCTTCACCCATAGCCACCTGTTCCAAACCGAACCGGGCGCAATCTCGCGCGGTCTCACTCCGGCCGGAATCCTGGGAATGCTCGGCGAGCAACTCCACCAGAGGTGTCAACGCCCCCAGCTCGTTACGCGCCTTGAGTGCATCGGCACAGGTCACGGCCTGACGCACCGCCATCAGATAGAGATCATCGTCCAGCAGTGCTGCCAATCGGCCGAGCAGCAGAGGTAATTCTTCCTGTGGGGGCCGTTCTACGGAAGAGTCCTCCACCTGCTGCGCCTCTTCCATCCATTCCATCCCAAGGCTGCTTTCCACCTCGTCCAATGAATGGGGCGATTTTCCTGCAGCCTCAAGATCCTGGCGTTTTGCAGTTATTATCGAAAGGTCAAACTCGTTTACCCAGACCGTTCTGACACCATGTTCCAGAAGCAATTTGTCCACTCCCCCCGATTTCTGAACCGCTTCGGGAGGTAATGCCAGGATTCTGAGGAAATCCAGCAGATCCTCCTCATGGAGATCCTTCAGGAAGGTAATCTTCTGTACACGCCGAATGAATAGTTCGTATGAGAGAGCCGCCGAAATTGGCGTCAGGTCCTTGATGACCTCGCCATCGGGAAAACTGAAGTTTTTCCGGCCGCAATTCAGACAGAGGTCGTTACCGTCAAGCATGGTCTGCATGGTGGCATGGGCCTGCCTGACCCTGACCTTTCGGGAAGGATGCCCGGGAGGATAGAATTTCCACGCCCGCAAGGCTCTGTGAACATTGCCAAGGGCATCCAATACCGTTTGGAGTGCGGGGGGGCGGTAAAATTCCATTGACGTTCCTTGAATAAATAGAATGCGACGTGTAATAATATACAGAAAATCCGCTTTGTCAAACCATTAGCCGTTCTCCGGCCAGAAGTCCAAGCCCGCGAAACAAAGGATTCCGAGTGAAACAGAAGACAGTCTATACCTGCCAGAAATGCGGCAGCCAATCACCAAAATGGCTGGGCAAGTGCCCTGATTGCGGTTCATGGAACAGCATGGCAGAGGAAACATTCACGAAAGCTCCTCACGGGGGAGGTTTCGGTGAGCCGGCGAAAGCAATTCCCATCTGTGATGTGCCCGCTCAAGCAGAGACGAGACTCCCCTCCGGGATAGGAGAACTGGACAGGGTACTGGGCGGCGGCATTGTCCCCGGCTCTCTGGTACTTATCGGGGGAGATCCGGGCATCGGAAAATCGACCCTGCTGCTTCAGGCCATGCTCAATCTGGCCGCGGCCGTCGGCCAGGTGCTGTATGTCTCCGGAGAGGAATCGGCTTCTCAAACCAGGCTCCGGGGCGAACGTCTCGGTGTCTCGCACAAGGGACTGCTGGTGCTGGCCGAAAACTCACTGGAAGCAATTCTGGCACATGCCGCCACCCTGAAGCCCGGCGTCATGGTCGTGGATTCAATTCAGACCGTCTGGACCTCTTCACTGGAATCAGCGCCCGGCAGTGTCAGCCAGGTTCGCGAATCGGCCGGCAAATTGATGATGCTGGCGAAGGGAAGCAATATACCGGTCTTCATTGTTGGGCACGTAACCAAGGACGGCTCCATTGCTGGGCCACGGGTTCTGGAGCACATGGTCGACACGGTGCTCTATTTTGAGGGGGACGGCAGCCACCCGTTCCGTATCCTGCGGGCGGTCAAGAACCGTTTCGGTTCCACCAACGAGATCGGCGTATTTGAAATGAAGCAGGAGGGATTGTGCGGCGTAGCCAATCCGTCGGAGCTGTTCTTGTCAGAGCGGCCGCTGGGGGTTTCCGGTTCCGTGGTCACCACTTCCCTGGAAGGGAGCAGGCCGCTTCTGGTTGAGCTTCAAGCACTGGTCACCTCCTCATCCTATGGTGTTCCACGAAGGACGACCATAGGTGTCGATCATAACCGCCTGGCACTGCTGGTTGCAGTTCTCGAAAAGAAGGTGGGGCTTCATCTGGCGGCACAGGACATCTTCCTCAATGCCGCCGGCGGGGTCCGCCTCAACGAGCCGGCAGCAGATCTTGCCATGATTATGGCCGTTGCCTCCAGCCATCTGGATAAGCCGCTTGACCCTCAAACCGTCGTCCTTGGAGAGGTTGGACTTGCCGGCGAGGTACGTGCCGTTACCCAGCCGGAACTGCGCATTGCTGAGGCCGAGAAGCTTGGTTTCAGCACCTGTATCATCCCCGCCGGAAGCAAAAAACGCCTGAAAAAAGGGGCCATCAGGGTCGAAGGGGTGGCCTCCGTACAGGAGGCCATGCAGCTGCTCTTTGAAGGCTGATGGCACTGCATTCTTTTTTTTCTGGACTTGCACTGCGGTTATCTTTAAA
The DNA here is from genome assembly GCA_964609805.1 of uncultured Geobacter sp. Lineage (GTDB taxonomy): Bacteria > Desulfobacterota > Desulfuromonadia > Geobacterales > Pseudopelobacteraceae > CAIPTY01. The sequence goes on from CAZSTJ010000093.1 coordinate 6,820, forward strand.
ATCTGAACATTTAAATGATTTTAGGAGTTGGTGATGGATGCTGAAAAACTGGAATATTTCAGGAATATCCTGACGGATGAGATGAAGACCCTGCTGAGCGAGGCGGGTAAAACCGTGACGGAAATGACCTCCGACGCCTCGAACTTTCCTGATCCGACCGATCGTGCCACCCAGGAATCCGATCGTAACTTCGAACTCCGTATCCGGGATCGCGAACGCAAGTTGATCAACAAGATCAAGGATGCACTTGACAGGATCGAATCGGGCGAGTTCGGCATCTGCGAAGAGTGTGGTGACGATATCAGTGAGGCCCGCCTTAAAGTGCGCCCTGTCACGACGCTCTGCATCAACTGCAAGATGGAAGCGGAGCAAAAAGAGCGCCGCCCCTGATCATACCTTACAACCTCCTATCCTGACCCGGGTTCGCGTCTATGGCAGACCGTTTTACCTCCAACAAGGCCGCGGCCACCAAACGCATTACTGAACTGACGCTCCTTTATCAGTTCAGCAATACCATGCTGTCCACCATCCGTCTCAACAAGCTCACTCACCTTCTGCTTACCGCCCTCACCTCCGGCGAATCCATGCTATTCGACCGGGCAACCCTTTTTCTCAGAAATGAAAAATCCGGGATGCTTCAGGGGATGCTCGGAGTGACCCGCGACACCTCTGAAGAACTTCAGATAATCGGAGGGGAGGATGCCCTCAGCAGCCGCTGGGACATCAGCGACGAAGTCATCGACCGACAGCGTTCGGCGCGATTCTGCTCTCTGGTTCGCGCAACCAGGATCGATATCGACAGCGACTGCCCGGTAATCCGGCGGGTCGTCCTGGAACAGAAGATGTGCCACGTCGAGGATGCCGGCTGCCGCGAGTGCGATTCATGCGGTTTTGTCAGACACCTTGAGGTGACATCATTTGCCGCCGCCCCTCTGGTGGCCCGTGGAAAATCTCTCGGCATCATTCTGGTCGACAATCCGACTTCAGGCAAACCCATCAATCAGGACGACCTTCATTTCCTCCAGCTTTTCGCCAATCAGGCCGGCATGGCAATCGAGAATTCCATGCTCTACAACCGGGTTGAAGAAGCCCATTCAAGCCTGCGGGATGCCCGTGAGCGGTTGGTTCATGGCGAACGACTCGCAGCCATAGGTGAAATGGCCGCAAGCCTCGTGCATGAGCTCAAAAATCCGCTCGTCACTATCGGCGGTTTTGCCGGCCGCCTTCTCAAAAATCTACCGGTTGACACCCGCGAACATACGTATGCGGACACGATTGTCAAAGAGGTCTGTCATCTCGAGAAGATGCTGTTGGACATCCTGGCTTTTTCCCGTAAGCCGACTATCTGTTATAACATCTGCGATCTCGGTGAAATACTTACTGACTGTATTGACAGTTGTGCTACCGCGCTTGAAGATCACGCCATATATATCACCACCGATCTGGCTGGCCGGCAATGGCCTCTGTTAGGCGATGCCTATCAACTCAAGCAAGTCTTCCTGAATCTCTTCCTGAACGCCTGTGATGTAATGCCTCGCGGCGGCACTATCACCATATGTACAGAGAAATCCCCGACACAGGAGCACACTGTCAGGATACGCATCGCCGACACCGGTGGCGGGATACCGCCAGAGATCCTGCCACAGATTTTCAAACCATTCTTTACAACCAAGCGCCACGGCACCGGTCTTGGCTTGGCAATTGTCAATCGAATTGTTCTTAACCACAACGGCACAATCGATATCACCAACAACAACCTCGGTGCGGTCTTTACTCTAACCTTCCCACTGGCTCAATCCTCAGAATAATCGGCTACTATTATAGATTAAAACAGAGAAGGGGACCGTATCGGGCCCCTTCTCTGTTTGCAAACAGAATGTATTAAAACCGGTAGCTGCTCTAAATGCCGTATCTGACATTTTGAGCAGCTGCATCCCAGCCTAGTACCAGGACCTCGGTTCTGTGGATATGTGGCAATTGCCACCCATAGTTACGTCGTTAGTCAGACAGGAACTCGTCTGTGTCTGACTGTCGAAGGTATAACTGACAATATCTGACCCGGTAAGAGTCCCGGCGGCAAAACCGGGGTTAAGCTTACGTTTCCCAAGCTGGATATTGGCAAAGTGCCCACTGCTGGTGACGGTATGGCACTTGATGCAGGCAGCCGCAGGATTGCCCCCGATCAGGAACAGGTGAGCCGTGTGCAGGTTGTTTGCAACCGCTGCATTGTTTCCGCTGAACGGTCCGATGTAGGCACCGGTGTAACTGCTCGGTGCAACACCGGAACCGGTTTGAATCGTGTGGCAGTTCTGGCAGGTTGCCTGATTAAATACCGTAGAGGTGTTCCATGCCGGGATCGTAGCCACCTTACCGCCATGGCAACTGACATTGGAACACTTGCCCGTAGCTTCGCTATAGGTTGCGGTCAGGCCATTCTCGTTAAATTTGGCCGGCAGCGGTGAACCAACAACAGTAGATCCACTCATATGGGTTGGCACACTTGGGCCGTCATTATGACACGTATCACATGAAGTAGCAGGCAATGCCAGGTGAGCGGTATGACGGGTCAGGCTGAATGCAGAGACTGATCCGGGGTCCGGTCCAGCGGCATGGCACATTACACAACCCAGATTAGGTGTCGTATTCCATGCCGGTGTTTGTATTCCGTTATGGCAGGAGACATTCGAACAGGTCATGTCTTGGGTATTGAACGTTGCATTATCTCCAGCTTGTGAAGTGATGAAGATGACATTGGCAGTGCCGTTGATGTGCAGGGCGGTCCCACTTCCTGCACCGTTATGGCAGGTAGTACAGGTCACATCGATCACAGCAACATGCTTCGCATGGGCATTGGCCGCATTAGGGAAGCTGGAGCCGTTTGGCGGTGCCCCGTGGCATGCCGTACAACTTGATGCAGGATAACCTGCAGCAAGAGCAATTTCCTCGGCTGTAATGCGGCTGTTCGGGGTCAGCTTGCTGATGGCGTCGGCAACCGAAGTGGTGGCTACCGTGACACCGCCGATACCGTCGGACTTGGCACGGATTGCGTCGATGGACTGCGCGATCAGCCAGCGGGCATAACCCGGATTGTGGGCGAAAGCGCCGTTGTCGTACTGGTTGAGCAGCTTCAGGTTGTAGATGGAGCCGGCAACCTGGGCGAACTCCGACGATTTACCGGAGAAGGCATACTTGAAGCCGGTACTGTTGGCGCCAGGACGAATCTTGCTCGTGCCGGCGCTGCCTTTACCGCTGTAGTTGCCGTAAGCAAAGCCACTGTTCTTCGTGGCGTCTGCTACAGCCGGCTTGACCAGGATCGGCGAACCGGTGAAGTTCAACCGCTCATCGATCATGATCTCGGCCAGGGCCTTCAGGGCGGCGGCAAGACCGGCCTTGGCACCGTCAATTTTAGTGCTATTCATTAAACTGCCGTGACAGCTGCTGCAGACGTTCGGCAGAGCGGCCGTGTTGATCTCGAACGTGTGGTCACGGTGACCGCCGGCATTGTCCATGTGGCAGGTGACGCACGGACCGGAGGTGGTGTTGGTGGCCACCGAACCGCCGACTCCGATGGTGGAGTGCCCGTCTGAACTGTTGGTGTAGGTCTGACCGAATCCATAACCGATCTTGCTGTCCAGCAGGCCGGCCTGCAGACCGTTGTCACCGTGCGGTACGCCAGTGGTGACGCCGCTGTTGGCAGAGGTGTACCTACCGAAGGTGGCCAGCGTGTCGAAGACAGGACCGTTGGAAGCACCGTTACGGCCACTGTGGCAGGCGACGCAGGTGTTGGAGTTCTTGAAGTCGCTGTACTGCACCAGGCCGCTGTTGATCTTGCCGTACGGCACGGTGGTGTAGTTGAAATAGGCCTTGACTGCCGGAATGCTCCGGACGGTGCCTTCGGCATCGCTATGGCAGGCGCGGCAGGTGACGGCGGTGGTGGCGGTGTTCGTGTTGCTGGCGGCACCAGCGGTGGCGGCAACCGTGTAACCGGCTTCACGGTATCCCCAGGCACGCAGGTCGGTGAAGTTGGAGGTTACATAGTTGATGTAGCCTTCGGTACTGTGGCAACGGACACAACCGTCGGTGGATACTTCAGAAGGCTGCGAAGCGGTACTGTAGCCCTGGTATTTCCAGGCACGGCTGGAAGAGGTCTTCCAGCGGCCGTTGCGGGAGTGATAGTTGTCGGCGTACTCGCCGTTGACCACGTTGTTGTGACCGTGGCAGTTGCTGCACGAGTCCGTCGGCGACAGGTACGCCGTCGACATGTTGGCCATGACGTAACGCGGGCCGCTGTACCAACCTTTGTTGGCCGAACCGACGTTCAGCGTGACCACCCGGTTCACGTTGCCATGGCCTTTCTTCAGGCTCATGTCGGCGTTGTAGATGCTGTACGGCGAACCGGGGGTGTGGCACTTCTGGCAGACACCCGTGGAACCGGACATGACCGGCAGCGTGCCGTGCTGTACGTGGCAGTCGACGCAGGCTACCGGGGCACCGTGGGCGTTGTTCTTGTGGCTCGATACGTTGTAGTTGGCGATGATGCTGTTGTCAGCAGCGCTGTTGTGGCAGGCGGAACAGTTGACGCCGGCCGTGAACTTCAGGGCGTTGTCGACCGTGGTCTGCCCAAGGCTGCCGGAGAGGCTCTGGATGTAGCTGTAGTAGTTCGGCTGGCCGTAGGCGCCGGTCGGGTTCAGCAGGTAGTTCATCGTGTCGACCAACAGCTGACGGGCGTAACGCGGGTTGTGCGTGTAGGCAGCGTTGTCGTAAGAAACAAGGATCTGCCAGTTGTACCAGGCACCGTAGGCCTTCGTGGCAAGGCTGGCAATCTGAGCCGGGGTCTCACCGCCGACACGGCCGAACTGGCCGAAGCGGACGTTGGCACGTTCGGTTTCCAGCGGAGAACTCTGGTTGACCCGCAGCGGGTTCAGTTTCTCACGGATGAGGAGGTCAAGGGCGGCGACACCGGCGTCGAAGTCGGCCTTGGCAGCGGCAAGGTCGGGGGCGGTGGTGTGGCAGCTGGCGCAGACGGCGGAGGCGCCGCTGACTTCAAGGTTGTGGGTGGCGCCGGCGGTGGCCATGTGGCAGCCGACACACGGACCCTGCGTGTCGCTCGCACCCATCTGGACCGTCATGTGCGAGGGGGAACCGGCATCAAGGGCGGCAAGGCTGCCCGTGAAGTCGAAGCCGCCCGTGCCGATGAAGGTCTGCGCCATGTTGGCCGCATGCTGGTAGTAGCTGGTCTGGATGGTGGAGTAGTTCTTCGACGTCGCCAGCGATTTCGCGATGGTCTCGATGAAGACTTTGTCCGTGGAACGGCCACTGTGGCACGGGATACAGATGCTGGAGTTCTTCATGCCGGGGAAGGCAACCTGGATCTTCGTGTTGCCAGCCGTGATGCTCGAGGCAGAGGAGCTGAACAGCGCAAAGTAACCGGCGGTCAGAGGCTGGCCGTTGCCGGCAGGCGTGGCATCCGTGCGCAGTTCGCCTTCGGCGGTCTTGTGGCAGCCAACGCAGATGAGGACGTTGTTGGCGCTCCGCTTGCTGGCCGAGGTGTAGGGGTTGAGGGCCAGACGGGCCTGCATCTCCGGATCCTGGCCAAGCAGTTTGATGAACCCGACCGCGGTGTGGCAACGGTCGCAGTTGCTGTTCTGACGGGTACCGTTGTTGGTGCGGGCACCCCAGTTGTAGTGGGTCCAGGCGTTCAGCGGGTCGTCGGAGACAGCACCGTGGCCGCCTTCAGCGAAGCCGGCGTTGATGGTGTTGTTGTGACCGTGGCAGTCGGAGCAGATGGCGCCGCCCGTCAGGTACTGGGTGACGCTGTCGCCTACGTTGACGGCACCCGCTGCCGGGGCACCGACGCCGCCGCCGTGCGGAGCTTTCAGGCTCATGTCGGCGTTGTAGATGCTGTACGGCGAACCGGGGGTGTGGCACT
>CAZSTJ010000094.1:0-12722 GCA_964609805.1 uncultured Geobacter sp.
GCTGTCGCGGAACCTGCAGATCGCCACCGCCGCCATCGACTCCACCGGCATGTGTCTCTTCATCGCCTTTGCCATTATGGACCAACCTGAGACCTTCCAGGCGCTCCTTGACATGCTGAATGCCTTCTACGGCACCGACCTGACCGGTGACGGCGTGGTGGAACTGGGCAAGAAGGTGCTTTCCGCCGAGCGCGATTTCAACTCCCGCGCCGGCTTCACCAAGCACCATGATCGCCTCCCCCGCTTCTTCTATACCGACCCGATCGCGCCGCATAACCAGGTATTCTCGGTGCCTGACGAGGAGATGGACGAGCTGTTCAACTGGTAGGTAAACCGGCCGGGGGATGGTCTGCCATCCTCCGGCCATTTCACGACAGGTGATCTGATGACAGCAATGCGCCATGTAACCCTTGCTTTGACCATTGCACCGCCGCAGATCAACGAATTTTTCCCGTTGCTGCAGCAGGGGGTCAGGATCCCCTGCACCACCGGCTGCACCTTGACTGATCTGCTCGGCAGTCAGTGGGGAATCGATGCCACGTATGTAACCGACCGGATCACCACCATCTTCCTTGATCACCGGGCCATCGATTCCATGGCAACAACGATCATCAGGGGGGGAGCAACCCTGGCCCTGTCGGGTGCCATGCCGGGGCTGGTCGGCGCCACCATGCGGCGCGGCGGTCATCTGGCCGCCATGCGGGGGGCAATGACCTACCACGATGGCACCGACAACAGTCGCGGAACGATCGATTGGATCCGGTTGAAACTATTCAACCTTTTACTCCCCGAACTGGGGCCCGGCTTCCTGCAGCGCGGTATATTGATAGACGGCGGTGAGCTGAAGCAGTATCTCGGTGACAGGCAGGAAGAACTGCGGCTGGCGTGCAGCGGTACCAACGCAGACGGGATGACCGACGACATCGTGACGGTTCTGGCCGACCCCGTGCTTTGCAGCGGTAGGGATCTCTTATTTTCCGTAGTAACGAAAGGCTGACCGATGACTGTCACCGTTAAACTCTTTGCCTCATTCCGTACCGGCCGGTTTTCCATCCAGGACTGCGAGTATCCGGAATGCCCTACGGTCGGTGACATTGTAGCTACCCTGGCTATCCCGGTCGCGGAACTGGGGATCATGCTGGTCAACAGCCGTCACGTGAAGCTCGACCACCGGCTTGCAGACGGCGACACCTTGGCGCTGTTCCCCCTGCTGGGAGGAGGCTAAGGGTGGAGACACTGCCGATCTACGTACGTGACTATGCCGAAGGGAATCTGCTGCCGTGGTCCCGCCAGCTTGAAGCTGCCGCACGGTTCGGGGTCTCGATCGCCCAGGTCGAGGAGGTGGCCCTCGAACGTGGCATCCTTCCCTCCCGCTACCAGCGCAACCGCAAGACCATCTCCATTGCAAACCAGCTGACCCTCTTCCGTAGCAGCGTCGCCGTCATCGGCTGCGGCGGCCTGGGGGGCTATATCATCGAAGAGCTGGCACGTCTGGGGGTGGGCAGGCTGACGGTGATTGATCCGGATCTGTTCGAAGAGCACAACCTGAACCGGCAGCTGTTCTGCACCATTGCCAACCTGGGATCCCCCAAGGTACAGGCGGCCGTTCAGCGTATCGGGGAGATCAACCCGGCAGTAACCGTTACCCCGCACCAGTGCAGCTTTACCGATGAATCCGGCGATATGCTGATGAACGGCTGTTCTGTCGCCGTGGATGCGCTCGACTCCATACCGGCCCGCCTGATAGTGGCGAGAGCCTGCAGACGCCGTGACATCCCACTTGTCCATGGCTCAATTGCCGGGTGGTATGGCCATGTAACGACACTCCTGCCCGACGACGCACTCCTGTCGGACATGTTCCGTTCCGACTCCGCCGCCAAAGGGATCGAACAGCTACAGGGGAACCCATCCTTTACACCTGCGCTGGTTGCCAGCCTCGAAACGGCGGAAGTCTGCAAATTGCTGCTCGGCACCGGCACGACTCTGAGCCGGCGCGCCTTGATGATCGACCTGCACGATATGGAAATCCTTGAATTATCCCAACAGCTACAGGAATCAGAATCACCATGAAAACGGAAGTTCTTCGAAGAAACTATGTCATCCAGACGGTGGCTCATGCCCTGGATCTGCTTGAACTTTTTCAGGAAAGCAATTCAGAACTCGGCATCACCGATCTCAGCAACAGGCTGCACCTGCACAAGAACAACGTATTCAGACTGGTTGCGACCCTGAACGACCGCAATTATATCGAGAAAAACAGCGTCAGCGGCAAGTACCGCCTGGGGGTTAAGACCAGGGCGCTCGGACACCTTGCCGGACGCCAGACAGATTTTCAGCAGTACGCCCGGCCTGCCTTGTTACGTCTCAATCAATTCAGCCGCGAGACCTGTTACTTCTCCATGATTTCCGGTTCACACGCCTATTATCTGGATGCCGTCGAATCGGACCTCCCGGTCAGGGTGAGATCGTGGGTCGGTGCCCGCCGCCCCCTGTACTGCAGCGCTTCAGGCAAAGTCCAACTGGCGTTTCTTGCGAAAAACGAACGGGAGAACATCCTGGCCGGGCTCGAATTCACTCGCACGGCCGATGCCCCCACCACCGCTCAAGGACAACGACTGATTGACGACTTCGACCGGATCGTCCGGCTCGGTTATGCCATTGAGGATCAGGAATGTGACGCAGGCGTGGTAGAAATAGCAGCCCCCGTCTTTGATTGTTGTGGCGGCGCGATCGGAGCTATCAGCATATCGGGGCCGAGCATGCGTTTCAGCGACGCGAGAATCCGGAATGAACTGGTGCCGTTTCTCTGTCAGGAGGCGGAGCTCCTCTCGACTCAATTAACCTGATTTATACCTACGATTCTACGCGCCGGTATCGTTACGTCCCTGGTAAGCCACAGACAGCACATGCGAACCCTGCAGAGCGCGCCACACACCATTAATCCCGACAGCAGACAACGCTGTCGGGATTTTCATTTCCGGCAACCCTCTGTTCAAGCCGGCTTTTTTGTGGCAGGGGATCAAATCAGCGTGTATAGTTACTGCAGAACGGCCGCCGCTGCAAGGCAGACGGGGACCGGTTCCCCCATCATTTCAGCAGACATCGCAAAGGATGGTATACTCATGCACATGCGAACCATGAAACTGTCACTTCTTTCACTCTGCCTCGTGATCACCTGCGTCATGACCGCAATGGCCGGCACGCTTGACGACTATTACCTCCAGCAATTCGGTGAGTCCACCGGCCCGCAGCATAAATCATCCACACTCCCCACGGCCGACCCGCTGGAAATCCGCTGCGGTATGCCGCTCCGTCATGACCTGCGCCGCGACTGGAACCAGCTGGAACCGGCCACCCAGAAGACCCTGGCAAAGCAGCTGGCAGTGCCGACGCTTACGGGAGAGGCAACCTACACCTCGACCGGCGGCCGCTTCGTCATCCATTACGCAACCAGCGGCACCGACACACCGACACCCGCCGTTCCTTATACTGTTGCCTCATGGGTACAGCAGGTGGGCGACACCTTTGAATCAGCTTTAACCACCTACCAGGGTTTGGGATACCGTCCTCCCCCCTCACTCCCCTACCATGTCTATCTGCGCAGCCTTGCCGCAGCCAGGGTGTACGGACAGACGACGGCCCAGACAGCATTTCCGTCCGCCGGTTTCCCCAATGCCTACGGCAGCTTTATCGAAATCGACAAGGACTTCACCAACCCGATCTACACCGGCACACCGGCGATATACACACCGCTGCAGAGCCTGCAGATCACCGCCGCCCACGAATTCCACCATGCCATCCAGTTCGGCTACAACGTCTTCTTCGACGTCTGGTATGCCGAGGCGACCTCGACCTGGTACGAGGGGGAACTGTTCCCGGCCGTGCTCCAGTACTACGGCTATGTCCCCAAGTGGTTTGCCAACAGCACCAGGCAGCTTGACCTGGCTGTCGATGCCAACGCCGTGGCTACAGGCGCCGGCTACGGGCGCTGGATCTTCAACCGCTACCTGACGGAACTGCATACCACCTCGACGGTCCGTACCGTTTGGGAAGTCCTGGCCCCCATGAATTCTCCGGGCAACTCCGCCGACATCCCGATGCTGCCGGTCATCAACACCGCCCTGGGGGGGACGTTGCCGACCGATGTGGCCGGCTTTGCCCGCCGGGTCTACCGCCAGCAGGATTGGTCCCAGCTCTTCGATCGGACAACCGCAGCTCTGAATTACAAACCGGTGACCTCGTACAGCACCTATCCGGTCAACAGCCTCACGGTACCCACACCGCGGGTTTTCCTTGAGCAGTATTCTTTCGCCTTCTACCGGTTCCTCCCCACAGCGGGTCTTGCCGGCGACCAGCTGACCATCACCGTCAATGCCACCCAGGCCGTATCGGCCCGGGCCTTCCGCAAGGATGCCGGGAGCGGCGCCATCACGGAATTCCCCCTCTCCGCCACCTACCCTGCAAGCGCTACGGTACCGGGGGTCAGCACCGCCTCTGAAATCGTCCTGCTCCTGGTCAATACCAGCGGCTCGACGATCCAGAATGCCAACTTCAGCACCGACGGCAGCTTTCAGGCCACGTCACCGGTCACCACCACGACAACAACACCTGCATCGACCACTACGACCGCATCAACGGGCGGCGGTGGTGGCGGGGGCTGTTTTATCGCCACTGCCGCCTACGGCAGTTACCTGCACCCGCAGGTCCGGACCCTGCGTGAGTTTCGCGACCGGCACCTGCTGACCAATGCCCCGGGGCGGGCCTTTGTGCAACTGTATTACCGGCTGAGCCCCCCCGTGGCCGACTTTATTGCCCGCCATGCCGTTCTCAGGCTCTTGGTCCGGCTGCTGCTGACACCACTGGTGCTGGTGATTGCCCACCCGGCAGCCGCCGGGTTCACGCTGTGCGGCGTCTTCGCCGCAGTACTGAGACGCCGCACGAAGATGTTCATTCAACCGCCCGTAACAGGGCCTGCTGCATAACAATTCCATCTGCAACGGAGGCTCACATGTTGGAACTGATCGAAAAGGTCATCATGACCACCATCGGCGTTGCCGCCATCACCCAGAAAAAGGCGGAGGAACTTGCTGCTGAACTGAAAGAGAAATACAAGATGAGCGAGGACGAGGGAAAGAACCTGGTCGAAAAGATTCAGATCATGGCGAAAGAGAACCGGGAGAAGGTCCGGGAGATGGCCGAAGTAGAAGTGCAGAAGGTTGTGGAACGACTCGGCCTGGTTACGGCGGATGAGCTCGAACGGCTCAAGAAACGGGTGCAGGAACTGGAATCCCGCCTCGGTAACTGACCACGATGCTGCCGTTTCTCCGTTTTAACCGCGGCATCCGCAGCATCCGGCGCTACTGGAATATCGTCCGCGTACTGAGCAAGTACGGGTTCGACCAGGCATTGGAGATGCTGGGACTGGCTGACATGGTGGGGCGCAGCCGCCGCCTGTTCCGGGGAACCCAGCCGGACCTGGCACGCCTGTCATCTGCCGAACGCATGCGCCTGGCACTGGAGGAACTGGGGCCGACCTTTGTCAAGCTCGGCCAGCTCCTTTCCACCCGCCCCGACATCATCCCCCACTCCTTCGTGCGCGAATTCGAAAAGCTGCAGGATGATGTGCCGAGCTTCCCGTTCAGCGAGGTGACCGCACAACTGGAGCGTGAGCTCGGCGCACACCCCGACACCGCCTTTGCCTGGATCGATCCAATACCGCTGGCGGCGGCCTCCATCGCCCAGGTACACCGGGCCCGGCTGCTTTCAGGTGAAGAGGTGGTGATCAAGGTCCGGCGTCCGGGGGTTGTTGACCTCGTGGAATCGGACGTCAGCGCCCTCATGTCGCTGGCCCGGCTGGCAGAAAAACATGTACCCGGCAGCGAGATCTATGATCCGGTCGGCCTCGTGCGCGAGTTCTCCCGCACCATCCGGCGGGAGATGGACCTGTCCCGCGAAGGGCACACCATCGAGAAGTTCCGCGACAATTTCAGCCGCACCCCCTGGATGCACTTCCCCAAGGTCTACTGGCCCCAGAGTTCCCGGGGGGTGCTGACCATGGAGTACATAAACGGGATGAAGGTGACCGACGTCGACCGGCTCGACCAACAGGGGCTGGACCGGATTCAGATCGCCCGGCGCGGCGCCGATGCGTTCCTCGACATGGTCCTCAGCCACGGTTTTTTCCATGGGGATCTGCACCCGGGAAATGTCCTCATCCTGCCGGACAATGTCATCTGCCTGCTGGACTACGGCATCGTCGGCCGCCTGGATGACGGGCTCAAAACCTTCCTGACCGACACCCTCTACGCCATTGTCAACCGGGACATGGACGAGGTGGTTTCGCTGCTGCTGTTTGCGGGGGATATTTCGGACAACCTGGACATTCGTGCCCTGAAGCGCGACCTGTCACACTTCATCGACAGCTACTACGAGATCCCGCTCAAGGAGATCGAAGTCGGGCGGATGCTGATGGAGTTCATCGAGATCATTACCCTCTATCACATCCGTATCCAGCCCGACCTCATGCTCCTGGCAAAATCGCTGATGCTCATAGAAAGCATGGGGCGCAGCCTCAACCCGTCATTCAACATGGTCGATCACCTGCGCCCCTTTATCACCAAGGCCCTGCGGGACAAATACTCCCCGGGGAGGGTCTCCCGCGACCTTAACAAGGTAATGCTCTCCTACCTGAACCTGGCCCGTAATCTCCCCCGGGATCTGAAGGAATTCATCAACCGCGTCAACCGCAACAAGTTCAAGATCGACCTGGAACATCGCGGCCTGGACAAATTCACGACCGACTTCGACCGGTCAGCCAACCGGCTTTCAGCCAGCCTGATCCTGGCAGCCATCATCATCGGCTCGTCAATCATGATGCATACGGACAAGGGGCCGCAACTGCTTGGCCTCCCGATTTTGGCATTTACCGGCTACACGGTTGCCGCCGTGATCGGACTCTGGCTCGTCTACGCCATTATCCGCTCCGGCAGGATGTAATCCACCTCACCCCTTCGCTTCACCACCCGCCCGTCGCACAGAATACCCTTACGCCACCACAACCGGCATCGGCCGCAGATGCCAGATCTCCTCATTATAGTTGCGGATCGTCCGGTCGGTGGAGAACTTGCCGCAGGTCGCCGTATTGAGGATACTCATGCGGGTCCAGCGCTCCCGATCACGATAGGCGTCGGCCACCCGCTGCTGTGCATTAACAAAGCTGCGGAAATCGGCGGCGGTCATCCAGGGATCAAAGGGGCTGGTGATAGAGTTGATGATCGGATCGAACAGCCCGTTCTCAAAGAGATTGAAGTGACCGCTCCGGAGCAGGGACATGACCCGTTGCAGATCGTTGTCATGGCTGATGACCCCGTGGGGATCGTAATTCCCCCGCAGTTCGTCCACCTCTTCCGTCGTCAGTCCGAACATGAAGAAGTTGTCATCACCGACCTCCTCGCGGATCTCGATGTTTGCCCCGTCCAGGGTGCCGATGGTAATGGCGCCGTTCATCATGAATTTCATATTGCCGGTACCCGAGGCCTCCTTGCCGGCGGTTGACAGCTGTTCCGACAGGTCGGTGCCGGGGCAGATGACCTCCATGGCCGTTACGCTGTAGTTGGGAATGAACGCTACCTTCAGTCGGTCTCCCACGACCGGGTCGGCATTGATCACCTGGGCCACGTTGTTGATCAGCTTGATGATCAGCTTGGCCATGGCGTAGCCGGGTGCGGCCTTGCCGCCGATCAGCACGCAGCGGTCGGTCCACCCTTCCAGGTCACCCCGTTTGACCCGGTCGTAGAGGTGGATCACATGCAGTACATTCAGCAGCTGACGCTTGTATTCATGGATCCTCTTCACCTGCACGTCGAAGAGGCTCTCCGGGTTGAAGGTCACGCCGCACTTGGCCTGCACAACCGCCGCCAGCCGCTCCTTGTTCCCCTGTTTGACCTCATGCCAGCGGCGACGGAACTCGGGATCGTCTGCGTACGGGGCAATACCGCTGATCTGCTGCAGGTCGGACACCCAGCCGTCACCGATCTTCCCGCTCACCAGCCCGCTCAATCCCGGGTTGCAGTGGGCAATCCACCGGCGGGGGGTGACCCCGTTGGTCTTGTTGTTGAACTTCTCGGGCCAGAGCTCGTAGAAATCACGGAACAGCCCCTGGGCCAGCAACTGGGAGTGAAGGGCTGCCACCCCGTTGACCGAGTAGCTTCCCACGATGGCCAGGTAGGCCATTCTGATCTGCGGCACCGCCCCCTCTTCGATGATCGACATCCGCTTCATCCGCTCGTTGTCGCCCGGCCAGCGGCGCGACACCTCAGCCATGAAACGGGCGTTGATCTCCAGGATGATCTCCAGGATCCGGGGGAGGAGCTGACCGAAGAGCGGCAGCGGCCATTTCTCAAGTGCCTCCGGCAGCAGGGTGTGGTTGGTGTAGGCCATGGTCCTGGTCGTCACGGACCATGCCTCGTCCCATCCCATCCCCTGCTGATCCATGAGGATTCTCATCAGCTCCGGTACGGCGCAGCTGGGGTGGGTGTCGTTCAGCTGAAAGCAGTTGCCGTCGGCGAACCGGCTCATATCCCCCTTGCGCACGATCACCCAGCGGTCCACCACATCCTGCAGGCTGGCCGATGCCAGGAAATACTGCTGGCGCAGGCGCAGGGCCTTACCGTTCTCACTGGCATCGTTCGGGTACAATACCATGGTGATATTCTCCGCCTCATTCTTGGTGGCCACCGATTCGGCATAGCCGCCGGCATTGAATTCATCCAGGTCGAAGGCATCGGTTGCCGCAGCCCGCCAGAGGCGCAGGGTATTGACGGTACCGTTGCGATAACCGGGAACCGGGATATCGTAAGGGACCGCCAGCACATCGTGGCTGTCGACCCAGCGTACCCTCATTTCCCCCGTCTCTGTGTGATACTGTTCGCTCCTGCCGCCGAAGCGTACCCGCTGCGTATATTCGGGGCGTTCCTGTTCCCAGGGATTGCCGTCCCGCAGCCAATGGTCCGGTTCTTCGACCTGGCGTCCGTTGACGATGCGCTGCCGGAACATACCGAATTCATAGCGGAGGCCATATCCCATCACCGGCAGTTGCAGGGTGGCGCAGCTGTCGAGGAAGCAGGCCGCCAGCCGTCCAAGGCCGCCGTTGCCGAGCCCTGCATCAACTTCCGACGATTCCAGATCTTCCAGTCGGATACTGTAATCATTGAGGGCCTTGGTCGTCGCATCGTTAATGCCGAGATTAAGCATGGCGTTGCCGAGGGTCCGCCCCATCAGGAACTCCAACGACAGGTAGTAGCCCCGTTTGCAATCGGACTCAAGGTAGGTGTAGCGGGTCTTTTTCCAGCGGTCCATCAGCCGGTCCCGAACCGTCAACGCCAACGCCTTGTAGTAGTAGTGGACAGAACGGCAGTATTTGTTCTGACCCAGGTTATAGGTAAAGTAATGGCGAAAGTCCCTGGCAAGGCACTCAGAGTCAAGCGGGAGCGGCGGCAGCTCCGTCAGGCCGGGGGAATTGATCGTTTTAGTCTTCTTTCGTTGAATCATGAATATCCTCATTTCGGCAGACCACCGGAAGTGGTCGGCTGGTTTAAATTGCGCCATTAAAGACTAATACACTCTTTTTACGACATTAGCAACCGCATCGGGTGGGGAGTGTCGTGGATTCAGGCAGATGGTAGCCGGCGGATTCCGGCATACACGTTATGGGGGGAACTTGCAGGTAGGTAAGGTGGTTGATAGTGGTTGATGCTGCTTACTGCCGCATCAGGTTAACTTTGCCCTTTTCGGACGCGGGGGCGGTCACCGGGGGCCTGGTCTCCTGCTTCTTCTTTTCCGCCTCGACGCGCACCCTTCTTTTTTCCTCTGCAGCGTTGGCGATCTCCGCATCCTTACGTTGGCGATCTTGCTGGGCACGCAGCTTTCTGTTTTCAAGCTCCTGGCGTTTTTCTTCTTCCTGAATCGCTTTTTTTTCCGCCTCGGTCAATGGTTCGCCCACGCAGACCGCTTCGACCCGGTCCTCAAACTCAACAATCTTGTATTCCTTGCATTCTGCACCGGCAAGGTTGGGACACACAGCTAATGCGATCAACACTATCAGATGAGTACTCAATATTTTCACGAAAGCACCTCGCATCCGGACAGAGAAACTGGCGGGTGGCAAAGTCGATCCGCCATTCCGTTACTGTTTCACTCTAATGCCTAACGTCCTGCCGGTCAAGAAATCATGCACACCACCACCGCAAGATTCTCTACAAGAATTCTTGTATTTCGAGCAATTATTGTTATTATCAAAACCCATAAGATTTTACAAATCTATCGCATTTTTAATTAACAGCAGACCGGAGCATATATCAAGGCCATGCCTCATGTATTTAGCAACATACTGCTGAAAAACTCTCCCGACAGATTCAAGTCCATGTATCTGATACTTGCCGCCTCCTGCCTGGGCACCATCCTGATCGTGTCGTCATGGGTCATCCAGTGGAATTCTGCGACCGACCTTCGGGATACGGTAATTTCAAATTCAGAACGCATCGCCGATGCCATTTATTACACCGAAGTTGACGCCATTCAGGTTATATCGGCTCAGGGAAAACAGACCATATCTTTGGCCGATTCCGCCCGCGATTCCCTTGATGTCCGTATCAGAGACATGTACGACCCCTTCAATATCGTCAACGTACAGATAGTTAACCAGAACAGGGTCGTCATCTACGGAAGCGGCAAAGGCCTGCCACATGAGTTTGGCAAAGAGATGCGCCTCACGGATGCATTCAGCAAGGGCATTATCTATTACAGGCTGCACAAGGGAGTGACGGTCGTCGATCTGATGGGAGAGAAACGTGAATGGATTGACCTTGCCGAGATTGTGGTGCCGCTCAAACATCAGGGGGGACAGATCATCGGGGCAATTGCGGTCTATTCGGATGTAACGAAGTTGACCAAAAAATATAACCGGCAGATGATTAATTCAATCCTCGCCCAGACCTTCATGCTCCTGTTTTTGTCGTTGATATCCTATATCGTCATCATCCGGGAGACAACCGAACTGAGCAGCGCCTACCAGAAACTGGAAAGCATGGCCACGACGGATCCCCTGACCGGTATCAGCAACCGCCGCCAGCTGCTGGAACAGGTTGAGCAGCATTTTGCCATGATGAAACGGAGTGGTGAATCTATACCCCGCCCCAGCGGGCTCGGCTTCGTCATGATCGATGTGGATCATTTCAAGAAGATCAACGACACCTTCGGTCATCTGGCGGGAGACAGCATTCTGCAGAAGATTGCCGAGAACATCAGAAAAACCCTGCGCCAGTATGATGTCTTTGGGCGCTACGGCGGGGAAGAATTTCTGATTGTCCTACCGAATACGATTCCCTCAGAGGCACAGCGGATTGCGGAACGGATAATTACGGTTATCAGGGAATCCGCCTTCGATTGGGACGGCACGGCAATCAGAATCACCCTCAGTGCCGGTGTTACCTGGAGTGATGCACTCCATGAGACCCTGGACCATGTGCTCAGCAAGGCCGACCAGCTCATGTACGAGGCAAAGGAGACGGGGAGAAACCGGGTTGTCTTCCGGCTTTAGGATTGTTTAGAGCAGCCTGACGGCCAAAAACAGACCTGTCATGGCGATACCGATCGCCATTTTCCCACCCGCCGCCACCGCCAGACCGACCACCGTGCCGAAACCGGCCCGCCCTGCCTGTCCCATGGTCCGGCGCAGCGAGAGTTCTCCCGCCACCGCCCCGATGAACGGCCCGATAAGGATCCCCGGAATACCGAGAAACATGCCGATCACCCCGCCCAGCGCCGCCCCTGCCATGGCCCGCCCGGAACCGCCGTACCTTCGCGCCCCCAGCGCCGTCGCCAGAAACTCCACCAGATACGTCAGAGCCGCCATGCCGGCAAGGACCAGCAGGGTCCACAGACCCACATACCGAAAATCCTCGGCCCAGGCGCAGAGCAGCAGCCCCGTAAAAAGCAGCGGCGCCCCCGGGAGGAGCGGCAGGAGCAGACCCGCAAGGCCGGCAACAACCGACAAGGCTCCGGCAATCAGCAGTATCGGTGACGTATCGTGCATCGCAATCCTCGGTGACGGATCGGGTCCGCACTAACGGAGAAAAAAGTTTATCGCCTTGAAGACGATGTGGAACAGGTCGGGATCGGCCACCCGTAACGGTTCGCTGTAATTATCGAACGGGGTGGTTTCCAACCCGGTTACTGTCGGGCGATCCCGTTTCTCCCGTTCCAGCTGCCGTTGTTCCTCACGGCGTGATTCATCCTGTCGCTGCTGTTCCAGCAACCTGCCGCCAAGCTTCATCCATTCGAACAGCTGCCGCAGCTCACCACCGTCGAGCCAGACACCGTGTTCCTTGCAACGGTCGACGATCACCCCGCTCTTGATGCCGAAATTGATCCGGTTCATCAGCTTGGAACAGACGGGGCACTTGAGGTAGCTGACCCCGTAGCGGTCCGGTCCCCGGTCGGCATTGATCGCATCAAGCCCGGCGCGGTCTATCTCGTGAACCGAGGAGACCGTGGCCTCCAACAACGATTCCAACTCGCCCGGATCGAAGAAGAGGCCGAGACAGGTATCGCAACGCTCGATCAGGAACCGGTTGTTCAGTTTCAGGTCGATGGTCGCAAGGGGTACGGAGCAGCGGGGACAGATGCGAGGTTCATCGCACTCGTGTGTTGTGTGATAATGAATC
>CAZSTJ010000095.1:0-12609 GCA_964609805.1 uncultured Geobacter sp.
CCTTCATATCATTGGCTATGCTTTCCTTGTCGAGGATACGGATAACCGCGTCTTCACCGAAGGAACTCGGCATGATCGAAACACGGAAGTCGATGGATTTTGCGCCGAAGCGGATCTTGAAGCGGCCGTCCTGGGGGATGCGCCGTTCAGAGATATCCAGCTCGCTCATGACCTTGAGGCGTGAGATGATCGGTGCCTGAAAGTGAAGATCAATGGGATCGTTGGCCATATAGAGCACGCCGTCGATACGGTACTTGATTGCAACGCCGTCATGCCCTGTTTCAATATGGATATCACTGGCCCGGCGATTCAGGGCATCCATGAGGGTGGTATTCACCAGCTTGATGATCGGGCTGGCATCTTCGGTGATCGTCTCGGCGGACAGGATCTCTTCACCCCGGTCCGTTTCCTTGACGAGCTGCAGCATAAAGTCTTCGGAGACTTCCCGCAGAACCCTTCTCGCGCCTTCGCCGGCCTTGAGAGCCGATGCGATGGCTGCCTCAGAGGCAATATGTATCTGCAAGGGGCGGTCGAGAAGCAGCTCCAACTCGTCCAGTTTGATCACGTCTGAAGGATCCGCGATGGCGACGACCAGTGCGTCCGGCGTCATCTCAAGCGGCACAAAGCGATAGCGGTAGATCGCCTCCGGCGGCAGGGAATTGAGGACCTCGTCGTCCATTCTGAAATCACGGAGTTCCACATAGGGGAGGTTGAACTGATCAGCCAGCGCCATCGCCAGCTGTTCAGAGTCGATGTACCCCTCACGGACGCAGATCTCGCCGAAACGCTGCCGGGAGGTGGCCAACTGCTCCAGCACGGCAGGCAGTTTTTCCGGATCGAGGCTGCCGCGGTCCATAAGAATGGTGCCGATATTTCTGCGTTTATAGGACTGCATCGTACTCCCTATCCGACAGTGCCGGCGATCTTGAAGACCGGCAGGTACATGGCGACGATGATGACACCGATGACGACCCCCATGATAACCATGATGGCAGGTTCGATGGCGGTGGTCAGGAGAGTCATGCGCTCCTCCAACTCGTCTTCGAGATAATCCGAGATATCTATCAGCATATCTTCCAGCGAGCCGGTAGTCTCACCCACACCCAGCATACGCAGCGCCAGCGGCGGCATGATATTGATCCGCTCCAGGGCGACGGACAGACGTCCCCCCTCCTCGATGAACCGCACCGCCTCAAAGAGCCGTTTTTCCATATATTTATTATTGAGGGTACCGATACACATGCGCAGCGACTCGACAATCGGAATACCGCTGCCGAGGACGGTGGCCAGTGTCCGCGCAAAGCCGGCCACGGAATATTTCAGGAAGACATCCCCCGCTATCGGCACCTTGATCTTGAAGCGATCAACCGTGTATCGGCCCGATTCGGTGCCAACCCAGGCGCGATACGCCGCGGCGCCCGCAATCCCCAGGACAATCGCGAACGGGGCCAAGTTCCTCAAAACCGACGTAAATTCAATCAGCATTCGGGTGGGTAGCGGCAGTTTGGAACCGGCATCTGCATAGACATGAGCGAAGGTGGGAACAACGTACAGCAGCAGCAGGGTTACAGCCATAAAGGCAAACAGCACCAGAATGGACGGATAAAAGAGCGCTGCAACGACCTTCTTGCGGATGCTGTCCACCCGTTTCAGATACTGGATGTACCTCCTGATGGTGCGGGGCAGGTCGCCTGTCTTTTCACCGGCCCTGATGGAGGCAACGTAGAGGTGCGGAAAGGATTTGCCGTGACGCTCCATTGCGGTGGAGAGCGCGGCACCGGATTTGACGTCTTCGCGCACCTGCCGCAGGATGTCGGAAAACATGCCGCTTTCATGCCGCTCGAGGATGGCGTCGAGCACCTGCATGATCGGCATGCCGGCCTTGATCAGCACCAACAGCTCCTGATTGAACGTCAGAAGCATCCGGTTGTCGATATTGCGCCGTTTGAAGCCTTTATCGAAGAGAAACTGAAAACGCTTGCGCTTGATTTCAAAGACAAAGAAACCTTGATCTTCAAGGCTCTTCTGGAGCATAGCCGGCTCCACCGCCTCAAGCTCCCGGTAAATCACCTTGCCGTCAGACGCGCCAAGCTTACAGGTAAAGAGTGACATAAGTTGATAGTTTTATCACAAACACCCCTAAAAAAAAACACAAAAACCACCGGCACCAGGCCGGTGGTCCAATTCAGTTCAGGTAAAAACAGACAGAATCATAACCGGGCAGACAGGGGCAGCTGCCCGTACCCGACACGGCATCCATTACTGCAGGGATTCAGGCATTAAGCAGTCCGAAGACCCATAACGCGTACATGATGACAAACACGGTCCCCCATACCTTGGCCGGGCGGACCTCAAACCGGCCCCTCCCGGGAAAGGCCTTGAAGATGAACACAATCGCCGAGCCAATCCAGCCGGCCAGTGAGACAAGGGTGATCATGGACCAGAGACCATCGGACACGAGCTATCCTTTCCCCATAAGACGTCTCAAAACGGATCCCAGTTTGAGCTTCCAGACCAGGAGAACCGCTTCTCTGACAATTTTTTTCGACATCTTTGAGCTTCCGGCATGGCGATCGATAAATATGATCGGCACTTCAACGATTTTCAGCCCCCGCTCCATGCAGCGATAATTCATCTCGATCTGGAACGAGTAGCCGTCCGAACCGACTGAATCGAGGTCGATGGCCTCGATGGTGGAGCGCCGGAAACACTTGAAGCCGCTGGTACAATCCATGACCTTGAGGCCGGTGATGATACGTGTGTACACACTGGCAAAATAGCTGAGCATGAGACGGCGGAGCGGCCAGTTCACCACACTTATGCCGTTCAGATAGCGGGAACCGATAACCAGGTCACACCCCTGGATGGTTTCCAGAAACAGCGGCAGCACCGACGGATCATGGGAGAAGTCGGCGTCCATCTCGATCAGGTAGTCGGCGCCCATGCCAAGGGCCGCCTTGAACCCTTCACAATAGGCCGAACCCAGCCCCAGCTTGCCGGGGCGGTGAATGACGCTGATCCGGTCACTGCCGGCAGCCAGTTCATCGGCAATTGCCCCGGTGCCGTCAGGCGAGTTGTCGTCCACGATCAGTATCTGCAGATCGGGATGCTGCGAGAGCACCTCACGGCACAGGCGGACGATATTGTCACGCTCGTTATAGGTCGGTATGACGACAAATGCTTTCAAACGCCGCTTCCTTCGGTTCAAATATTTGAGTGTCGTTCACATTACGGGAAAGGGGCCGGCAAAGTCAAGGTGCACGCGATGGCACTACCGGTTACCAGACCCCGTCGACAGGGGTCCCGCATGACCGGCACGCCCCCGCAACAAGGTCCCGGGAGCGGAGCCGGTAACCGGAACGTTCGATTACCGCGTGTCCACAGCCGGGACAGATCGTATCTTCTGCCCCGTCGTCACAGTTGCCGGTATAGACGTACCGCAGGCCATGACGCCGCCCCGCCTCAAGGGCACGGGCCAGAAGACTCACGGGGGTCGGCACCCGGTCGGTCATCTTGTACTGGGGAAAGAAACGGGAGATGTGCCACGGCACCTCGACCCCCAGCCTCTCCGCGATGAAGCGGGCGGCACCGTCCAGCTGTTCCTCACTGTCGTTTTCCCCCGGTATGACCAGGGTGGTGAGCTCTATCCAGACCCCCCGGGACCGGTAGTCCCGGATGCATTCCAGGACCTCGGCCAGCCGCCCCCCCACGATCCTTCGGTAGAACTCGTCGGAGAACCCTTTCAGATCAATATTGGCACCATGGAGAAAGGGTCCGATCATATCCAGCGCCTCGGGCGTAATGTACCCGTTGGTCACGAAGATATTCTTCAATCCCGCCTTCACCGCCAGCCGGGCCGTATCGAGGGCGTATTCGAAAAACACCGTCGGCTCCGTGTAGGTAAATGAAAGGGAGCGGCAACCGGCACTGACCGCCCTCCTGACGATCTCTTCAGGCGGGACGTAGTTGCCGCGCACCGTCCCCGACGGGTCGGGATGATCCTGGGCAATCGAGTAGTTCTGGCAGTGCCGGCAGGTGAAATTGCAGCCGACCGTGGCGATGGAATAGGTCTGCGTCCCCGGCAGGAAATGATAGAGCGGCTTCTTCTCAACAGGGTCGGCGTGCTCGGCAACCACCATGCCGTAATTCAGCGAGTACAGCCTGCCATTCCTGTTTTCCCGGACATGACAGAGCCCTCGATGCCCCGGGGCGATCCGGCAGCGATGACGACAAAGCCGACAGGCGACCGCTCCCTCCGGCAACGGGTCGTACAGCAGCGCTTCACGCATGATGGGACCTCTCACCCTTTCCCCGGCAGGCTCCGTTTCCGGTAATCAGCCGGACCTGACGCTCGTGAAAGAAGTAATAATAGGACCAGTTCATCAGAACGAGAAGCCGGTTGCGGAAGCCGATCAGGTAAAACAGATGCAGCAGAAGCCAGACCAGCCACGCCGGGTATCCGGAGAATTTAACCCCTCCGGTGACCGCCACCGCCGAACTCCTGCCGATGGTTGCCATGGCACCCTTGTCGACATAGCGGAACGGCGGGACATCCCTTCCCTGTTCCCGCTCCCGGATCGCTCTGCCCACATAGCGCCCCTGTTGACTGGCAACCGGCGCCATCATGGGCAGAGGCGCGCCCCCCTGGTTCAGGAACGCCATATCTCCGACACAGAACACCTCCGGGTGTCCTTCGATGGAGAGGTCCGGCAGCACCTTGATCCGCCCGGCCGCACCCTTGGGGATATCCAGACGGTCTGCCAGTCCTGCGGCGGCCACCCCCGCCGACCAGAAAAGGGTGTGGGAGGCGACTGTCGTACCATCGTGGAACGAAACCTGTTCTGCGTCAGCCCCGATAACCCGGGTAGAGAACATGATCTCCACCCCCATGCCCTGCAGCCGATCGGCGGCATAGGCACTCAGCTCGGGGGGCATGGCGGTCAGCAGCGACCCGGCGGCCTCCACCAGGATGATCCGCACCTCATCCGGGTCTATCTCGGGATAATCGCGGGAGAGCACATAGCGGGAGAGTTCCCGCAATGCCCCGGCAAACTCCACCCCCGTGGGACCGCCGCCGACAATAACAAAGGTCAGCAGCGCCTTGCGGACCGTCGGGTCCGCTTCCCGGGAGGCACGCTCGAAGAGCAGCAGGATGTGATTGCGTAAGGCCTCGGCATGAGCGAGTTGCTTCAGATCGAAGGCGTGCTGTTCGATGCCGGGGATATTGAAAAAATTGGTGCGGCTGCCGGCGGCGATGATCAGGTAATCGTACGTCACCTCGCCGTCATCGAGGAGCAGCCGCCTCCCCTCGAGATCGATCCCGCTGATCTCGCCGAGACGAAAATGAGCCCCTTTCCAGGAGCGGGCCAAGGCCCGTACCGGATAGGCAATGGACTCCTGCTCGAGCCCGGCGGTGGCGACCTGGTACAACAGCGGCTGAAACAGATGGTAGTTGTTCCGGTCCACCATTGTCACATCGAGACCGCTCCCCGCCAGCGCCTTCGCTGCACTTAACCCGCCGAACCCCATGCCGGCGATGACGACACGTTTCGCGCTCATACGTCCCACGCTCCCCGCACCATATCAGAACAGGGTGTAGATGAACGGGGCGATGGCAGAACCGCTGGTGAGCACAATCAGACCGCCGATCAGCAGCAACACGACCACCATCGGCAGCAGCCACCATTTTTTCCGTTCCTTCAGAAAAGCCCAAAATTCAAGAAGCAGATTCATAGGTTCTTCACTCTCCTCTGTTCAGAGTATGACGCAAAACTAGCGGCGAGCACCAAGAAAGAAATTGTTACCTTTCAGGTAGTCAAATATGGCCCGGGCAGCGATTGTCTGGGCCGCGGCATTGGGATGGAGGTCAAAGGGGGTCGCGACCAGCTCCTTTTCGCGCTTCCCTTTAAAGGCGGGATACAGGTCAAGGGTCGGGATACCGTAGGATTCGGCGCGGGACTTGACCTTCTGGTGCACCTGTGCAAAGGGGTAATCCGACAACCGGACCATATCGGGATAGATGGCCATGACGATCGGCGTCTGGGTCGCCCGGCCAATGGCCGAAAGTTCCTGAAGCGCCTGATTCATCCAGATCCAGCCGTCAAAATTATCGTTGTAGCGCGACAGGGTCGACTCGATGGCCCCCTTGCCCGCCTCACGCAGCCCGAGAAGCCCCAGCAGCTGGTTGTAGCCGGAAAAGACCGCCAGGTAGAGGCGGGAGTGCATGGTAAGGAATTTGTCCACCCGGTCGGGGAGCGGCAGGTGGTAGGGGCCGCTGTTGACCCGGAGCACGACTTCTCCGGTCCGGAACCGGTCATCGAACCCCTTGACCTGCCCCGGATCGCGCCAGCTGGTGGACGAATCGTTGAGGGTATACTCCAGGAGGACCAGGTCAGGCTGGTATGCCAGCCCCCGGTAGGCTGGATCCGGTTCCCAGGTATCGGGATTGATGCCGTAGTCGGCCAGGATCTTTTTCTCGGTGATGGTGT
Source organism: uncultured Geobacter sp. (assembly GCA_964609805.1). Lineage (GTDB taxonomy): Bacteria > Desulfobacterota > Desulfuromonadia > Geobacterales > Pseudopelobacteraceae > CAIPTY01. The sequence continues at coordinate 6,489 of CAZSTJ010000095.1, forward strand.
TCAGGCCGCAGAAACCGAGATTGACGACCTCGAAGCGGACGTTGCTCCCCATGGCGTTCAGCATCTGTTCCAGCTGGGCGGGAAAGGTCTTGTCTCGCTCGACCCCCTGGCCGTAGGTATAGGAATCACCAAGGACCACGATCCGGAAGGTGTTCGGTGACCGGAGGAGGGGGTACCCCTTGTGACGGGCACTCCAATCGTACCGGCTGCTCGGCTGCAGTGTCGGGTAGGCGACCCGCACCAGCAGCTCGCAGACCAGCAGCACCAGCAGGATGCTGACGAAAGACAGGACAAGACCGGTTGCAATATTTCTCATCATAGTTCTATTCGAAACCCCTTCAATCGGTACGGGCCGGCACACCCGCCGGCACCTGCTCCGGTGCACGGACGTGCGTTGTAAGGGGTAAAACTAGCACTCCGGCTCTGTTCACGTCAATTTCAATTATCCCGCGGTGTACCGCAGCCACCATTCCCAACAATTATGGTCGGCAGAAGTTGCGGCTTGCAAAATAATTCCGTTCTGATACATACATGCAATGTTTGCGCGCTCGACGCGCCACTTCAGAGTCAGCAAGGCAGGTACGGATTATGCGCCGTCGATGCACCCTCCAGATCACCCTCGTCCTTGTCGGCACGCTCGCATTGGCGGGGTGCGGCAAGAAAGAGCAGCGTCATGTCTACACCAACAAGCAGGACTGCCTGGATGACTGGAACAACGATCCGGCAAAATGCGAAGAGGTTCCCCCCAATAATTCCAACTACCGTTCCAACGCACACTATTTTTTCGGTCCGGTCTTCCGTTCCGGCACGGTCTTCAGCGGCGGGCAGGGTTCCCGTTCCATCCGGACCATGAGCGTCTCCCGCGGCGGTTTCGGCAGCCTGGGCGGTTTCCACTCCTCGGGGGGCTGATCATGGAAAGGATTGTCACCCCGCCCCGCTTCGACTGGCAGCAAAAGGTGGAAGAGCACGGCATGACCTATCATACCATCGACGGTCAGCCCTACTGGGACGAGACCGCCTATTACGCCTTCTCAGCCCGGGAAATCGACGAGTTGGAGTCGGCCACCAACGAACTGCACGAGCTCTGCATCAACGCCGCGGAGCAAGTCATATCCAAACGGCTGTACGACCGGCTGCAGATCCCGCCCCAGGCGGTGCCCCTCATCGAACGTTCCTGGGAGCAGGATGAACCTTCGATCTACGGCCGCTTCGATTTTGCCTATGACGGGATATCGCCGCCGAAACTGCTCGAATACAACGCCGACACCCCCACGGCCCTCCTTGAAGCCAGCGTCATCCAGTGGTTCTGGCTCAAGGACCGTTTCCCCGATGCGGATCAGTTCAACTCGATCCACGAAAGGCTCATCGCCGGCTGGGGCGAACTGAAACAGTACCTGGACGAACCGCTCTACTTCGGCGGCGTGAAGGACGCCCCCGAAGATTTCGGCAACCTGGAATATCTGAGGGACACCGCCATCCAGGGGGGCATCCGCACCGAGTCGATCTACCTGGAAGATATGGGGTACGACTCGATCAACGCACGGTTTGTCGATAAGGCAGACAATGTCGTTGCCGGCATCTTCAAGCTCTACCCCTGGGAATGGCTGATGGATGAGTTCTTCGGACGCTACCTGGAGGGGAGCGGCCTGATCCTGATGGAGCCGGCCTGGAAGATGATCCTCAGCAACAAGGGAATACTGCCGATCCTGTGGGAGCTGAATCCCCGGCACCCCAACCTGCTGGAGGCCAGCTTTGATCCGGGGCATTTCCGTGACAATTTCGTTACCAAGCCGCTGCTCTCCCGGGAAGGGGGCAACGTCACCATCCACCGGAACGGCACCGTGCAGGAGTCGGATGGCAGCTACGGCGGCAAGGGGAGCATCTGTCAGGAATTGGCGCAGATCCCCTGTTTTGGCGGCAACTACCCGATCATCGGCTCATGGGTGATCTGCGGCGAGTCGGCCGGCATCGGGATCCGGGAGGACCGGGGCATGGTCACCACCAATACCAGCCGGTTTGTGCCGCACCTGTTCCGTTAGGGGCGCAGATTAAGGACCCTGCTTAATTACTACTGGCAACAAGGAGAAGGAACATGAATGATATTTTTATCGAGTCGCTGGGCGGTCTGTTAGATTTCTGCAAATATTTCATGGCAGCCATCGGTTTCGTGGTTGTGTTCTGCCAGGTATACTGCTGGGTCACCCCCTATAATGAGCTGAAGCTGATCCGGGAGGGCAATCTGGCGCCGGCGGTGAGTTTCGGGGGAGCCCTGATCGGCTTCACCCTGCCGCTCCACAGCGCCATCACCCACAGCGTCGGCTTCATCGACATGCTGATCTGGGCCGTTGTGGCCCTGGTGGTTCAGCTGACGGTCTTCTGCATCGTGAGACTCTTCTTCAAGGGACTGGTGCGGGAGATCGAAAACAACCAGCTGTCGGCCGCGGCCCTGCTGGCCTTCTTCTCCCTGGCCATCGGCATCCTCAATGCCGCCAGCATGACCTACTGACTTACTGACCGCCTGAACGAGACAACGAAAAGGCCCCTGCCCGGCATGATGCCGGTCAGGGGCCTTTGTTCGTTTAATCAAGAGACTGATAGGTTATCAGGAACGGAGAGACCCGCCTCGGTAGAACGGCAGCTCGCACACCGTGGCCTCCATGCTGACCCGCTCGTGGCGGACCGTCAGCGGAGTGCCGATTGCGGTACAGTCGGGGGTAACAAAGCCGATGCCGACCCCTCCCCCGGCCATGGGGGAAAAGACCCCGCTGGTAACCGTGCCGACCGCCTGCCCGGCAAAGTCGATCTCGTAATGATGGCGCGGAGAACGGCGGCCGTTAACCTGAAAGGCGACCTTTTTCCGTGGCACGCCCTTCTCCTTCTGGGCAAGCAGCGCACCCTTCCCGACGAATTCCTTCTCAAAGTTGACAAACCCTTCCAGCCCCGCCTCCAGCGGAGTGGTGGACTCGTCGATATCACTGCCGTACAGGGAATATCCCACCTCCAGGCGCAACACATCGCGGGCGCCCAGACCAGCCGGTTTGACCCGCCGATCCTTCAGCAGCAGGTCCCACAGTTCGCAGGTCTTCTCCGCCGGCAGAAAGATCTCATACCCCAGTTCGCCGGTGTAACCGGTCCGGCTGACAATGGCCGGCACACCAAGCAGTTCCATCTCAATGAATTTGAAATAGGGAATGGCCGCAATTTTATCGCCGAACAGGCCAACCAGAACATCGCGCGAAAGCGGTCCCTGCAGATCAAGCTTGCCGGTTTCCGCCGTAATGTTCCGGAACGAGCCGCCGCGGAGACGGGACGCGATAACGGCGTAATCGTTGTCAGCTGTGGCGGCGTTGGTCACGATCATCACCTTCTCCTCCGCCATGCGGAACACGATCAGGTCATCAATGATGCCGCCATTTTCATTGAGCAGAAAGCCGTAGCGGGAACGCCCCACCGGGATCGTCTTTACGGAAAAGGTAAATACATCCTCCAGACCGCCAGCGACGATGTCCCCTTCATAGAGGAACTCCCCCATGTGGCAGATGTCGAACAGGGCGGCCTGTTCCCGGCACCACTTGTGTTCGGCGATGATCCCTTCGTACTGGATCGGCATATCCCAGCCGCCGAACGGTGCCATGAGCGCCTTCAGGTCGCGGTGACGGCTGTTGAGAACGGTCTGCTGCATCGTTTCCATAATATTCTCCTGAGCAGGTTATTTGTAGGACGAATTTTTCCTGTGGGTGGCGTGCCTTTTCTTCTTCCCGGTGACCCCGGCAATAGAAACGACATCGGCCAGCTGCATCTTCCAGCTGTTTTCCTCATGGCTCAGCTTGAACTCCCGGGTCACCGCTTCGGAAACATTCGGTGTCCCCTCCAGACCGACCTTGGCGTACACGGTCGCCTCGGTACGTTTTTCATTCAGAACCCTGAACTGTTCCAGTTTCTGGAAGCAGCAGGCGGGCCTGATGGAACTGTCACGCATCCGGCTGACAAACTGTTCCTTCGAGGTCCTGCCCCGGTGAGAAAGCCGTTCGTACAACTGTTCGTAGCGCCCTTCACGCCAGAGATCGAGGGTCTCGGACATGGCCTGTTCCAGGACGGCGGCGGACGTTTCCGCCCGCACCTGCGTAGCGGACAGGGTGACACACAGCAGGAGCATGACCAGCAGCAGCTTTTCCATTTTCATGACACAGCCTCCGGGGAGGGGGATTGAACAGCGTGCATCGTAGTGCAACTCTCCCCTTGGCGCAACCTGAAAATAGCCGACTATACACCACGGTTTTACTTGTGAAAATCTGAAGATACGCTAGAATACACGGCACTTACCGCCAGGGGAGCCTATCATGGAACGCAGCGACGACAAACTCAGGAAGGTGTTGAATCTCGGCCTCGAGATCTCCCAGATCAAGGACATCGACCTGCTGCTGGAAAAGATCCTCAGCGAGGCGCGGGCCTTCACCAACTGCGATGCCGGTTCCATCTATGTCAGAGAGGGGGACCAGCTCCGTTTCAGCTACGCCCAGAACGACACCCTCCAGGGGCAGCTTCCCCCCGGCCGGAAACTCCCCTACTCCACCTTCAGCATCCCGATCGACAACGCCTCCATTGCGGGATACGTCGCCGCCAATGGCGAGATCCTCACCATTGCAGATGTCTACGAGTTGGAGGACTCCTATCCGTTTTCCTTCAACCGTTCCTACGACGACCTGACCGGGTACCGGACCTGCTCCATGCTGACCATCCCGCTGAAGAACTTCCGCAATGACGTCATCGGGGTACTGCAGCTGATCAATGCCATGAATGACCGGAACCAACCGATCCCCTTCGCTGGCGATGATGAAGAGGTCATCATCTACTTTGCCAACAACGCCGCCAATGCCGTTGAACGGGCCAAGATGACCCGCGAGATCATCCTGCGCATGAACAAGATGGCCGAACTCCGGGACCCGAAAGAGACCGGTCCCCACGTCAATCGGGTTGCCTCATATGCCGTGGCGCTCTACGAATCCTGGGCCCTGGGCAAAGGTCTGCCCCAGGGGGAGATCGACAAGAACCGCGACGTACTGCGCATGGCGGCCATGCTGCACGATGTGGGGAAGGTCGCCATCTCGGACACGATCCTCAAGAAACCGGGGCGCTTCGAACCGGAAGAATTTCAGATCATGAAACTGCACACCCTGTACGGTGCCAACCTGTTCGCCGACATCTACTCGGATTTCGACGAATTCGCCTCGGAAGTGGCCCTCAACCACCACGAACGGTGGGACGGCAAAGGGTACCCCGGCCATATCGACCCGGTCTCCCAACAGCCGCTGCCCGGCTACGAGAACGGCACCGGCGGTGCCCAGGGCAAGCAGGGAGACGAGATCCCCCTCTTCGGCAGGATCGTGGCACTGGCCGACGTGTATGATGCCCTCTCCTCCCGACGCTGCTACAAGGAGGCCTGGAGCGAGGACGACGTGCTGGCTACCATCCGGGAGGAAGCAGGCAGGCAGTTCGATCCCGAACTGGTGGCGGTGTTCCTGGAGTGCGTCGACACCTTCCGCCAGATAGAACAGCTCTACCCCGACGCCCACGATTAAATTCCAAAAGGGGCTGAAATAACACGGAGCAACGGAGCAACTGAGAGATCAATACGTGAAGGTCACCATTTCCTTCTCCGAAAGGGGGATTGACCTTCCAATTGACATTTCTTCCTCAGATGTTACTCCGTTGCTCCGTTGCTCTGTGTTTCAATTATTTGTTCCGCTCTACAACGTCCTCCCGTCAGCTTCGGCGAACAACTTCAGTTTCTCCATCATCACCGCGAACTTGGACGGCTTCAGGGACTGGGGCCCATCGCTGGAGGCGTGCTCCGGATCGGGATGCACCTCCACGATCAGGCCGTCGGCGCCGGCTGCCACCGAGGCGTAGCACATGGGTGCCACATAATGATGGTTGCCGGTACCATGGGACGGATCGATCACGATCGGCAGGTGGGTCTTCCCCTTCAGCACCGGAATCGCCGAAAGGTCAAGGGTATTGCGGGTGGCGGTTTCGAAGGTACGGATACCCCGTTCACAGAGGATGACGGCCTGATTCCCCTCACTCATGATGTATTCGGCACTCATCAGGAACTCCTGGA
>CAZSTJ010000096.1:0-12517 GCA_964609805.1 uncultured Geobacter sp.
GCAACCTGCCGGTCGTCGTGCTGTCGCTCTTCTGGCGCAAGTTCAACACCGCCGGCGTTATCTCCGGTCTGGTTGTCGGCACCATCGCCTCCATCGGCCTGGTCATGATCTCCCCGAACATGACCTATCCCAAGACGGTAGCCGCCGGCGCCAAGAAGGTTATCGAGGCCATGGAGAAGAAGCAGGCCGCCCTGCCGCCGGGCGCACAGCTTGACGAGAAGGATGCCAAGGCCCTGGCAACCGCCAAGACCGACTATGAGAAGAACAAGGACGGCAAGTCCATCATGGGTCTGGATGCACCGATCCTGAAGCTGAAGAACCCGGGCATCATCTCCATCCCGCTCGGCTTCATCGCTGCTATCCTGGGCGCTCTGATGTTCCCGAACCGCCGTTCCGAAGAGATGTTCGACGAGGTGTATGTCCGCCAGAACACCGGCCTCGGCATGGCCAAGGCCATCGATCACTGATGCTTTAAATTTTCTTTAACTGTGATATATTCGGGGAAGGTTTCGGCCTTCCCCTTTTTTATTGCGATCACCAGTCACACATCACAGGAGTCGTACGTGGAGCCATCACATACCATACGAGAAGCAGACGCATTTCTGCGGCAGCTTCCGGACCTGTGCCAGATTACCCGTTTCTGCACCTTTGATGAGATCAGCACTTTTTTGAAAAGTGTCAGTACATCACTCGAGCAGGACCAGCATCGCATGAGTAACTGGACCAGCAGACTGACAGAACTGGACCAGCAGATAGCGACGGCACCTTGTGACGACCTCAGGCAGATTCACGACGAACTGAATCAGGTCGAGCAGGAGCGGTTTCTGATGACATTTTCGGTCTCAGCCCTGCACCAGTCCTGCACCCATTATCGTGACGTACTGGCACAACGCGCCATGGAGATTGTTGCCGCCGAACTGGACTCCGCAGGCAGACGAATGCCGAATGTACCATTTGCCCTGATCAGCATGGGGAGTGACGGCAGGGAGGAACAGACACTCATTACCGATCAGGATTACCTCATCGTCTATGGCGATGGGGGCGGCCCTGAAGCTGACCAGTATTTCATCGAATATTCCACTCTACTGGTAGATCGCCTGGAAGAGGCAGGATTCAAACGCTGTACCGGCGATATTATGCCGACCAACCCCACTTGGCGGGGCTCGCTTTCCCAGTGGCACAAGCGCCTGATGGCAATAGTCCGGTACGAGACAGCAGACTACGCCAAAAACATGATGGATCTGATCGTCCTCTCGGACGCACGCTATGTCGCAGGAGACCGGGGATTGGCGGAAGAGCTGGTGACCACGATCAGGGATATGGAACGGGAATTTTCCCGGGTGCTCTGGGGGATGGCTAAAGCAGCAACAGAGATGAAACTGGCATTAGGTTTCATGAAACGCCTCTGGACTGAGGGAAGCGGTGAGCACAAGGGGGAATTCAACCTCAAACTGCTCGCATGGGCCCCCCTGGTCATGAACGTACGTATCCTGGCTATCAACCAGGGAATTCCCGCCACAAATACGGTTGAGCGAATTACCCATCTGGAAAAGGAAGGGAGTTTTTCCGCAACCATGGCAAGTGATTTACGGGCGGCCTATCATGTGCTCACCAAGCACAGAATCCTGCTGCAAATCAAGGCAATCAAAGGTATCCAGAAAGACTCCTACCACCTCAATCCCTATCAGCTGCCCGCCGAGGAGCGGGAGAAGATCCGGCACGCACTTGTGAGAATCGATGAAATGCAGAAGATGATTCACACAAATTTCTCGATTGTTTAGATTGATTCCCTTCCCGCGCAAGACCGTTCAGAGCGTCAGGAGATCGGTGCTGGCCAGGACCGGCCGAGAACGATGACAGTTAGTTATGATATCCAAGAGAGAGCAGGATTATTTATAACGGGCAGAGCAAAGAAAAAGGGCCGGATCAATGATCCGGCCCTGCTGTTTTCATGGTGGGCGCTACTGGGATTGAACCAGTGACCCCTGCCGTGTGAAGGTAATAATACAACAACACAGCAAATGATCTTAAATGACATATACTGCATAAATATTTTATTGTAAAGACAATTATCGACATGGCTCAATATTCTTGCAATGCATATACGATCATATTTTGATGACAAAGCCCCATTAATTTGATAATTATAAATTCAGATAAGTGAACACTACCCAAACTTATGAATAACCCGCCTTGACCGGTTAAGGGTGTGTGTAATAATTTCCGACTTGATATTTATTATCGTTATCGAAGTGATCTGCCAATAATTATCAAGGTGACACAAAAATGAAAACGGTACCTACAACGGTAAAATTAAACTCTCTAAGACTCTTAACCAAACGGACAGTCGATACGTCCCTGTATTTCGATCAAGACCGCTTTCTGGTCAAGGACGCTCATGCGGTAGCGGCCGAGACGCTCAGTTTACTGCTGCAGAGAATGCCTCTCCTTGTTGACATCTCGGAGAAAGGCAAGATCAAAACCTACCACGTCATATTCGGCAGTCGGCTCTTCAATCTCGCGGCCCAAGTGCTTGAAAATAATTGTGATATCGAGGTGGAAGTGATTCAGGACGCAACCAAACAAGAAATAGAGCAGATGCGCTATCTCGACGTAACGGTTTTTCCGGTACTTCATTCGCTATCACTGCCATCATCTGGGGTCTATGATCTCATCACCGCCTCACAATCCCATGTTGAGGCGTGGCATGCTTCAACGAAAGCGGCATTTGCAGATGCGCTTGGTGTGAGTCGATCCCTATTGAGTACCAAGCCCGATAAAAGGAAATCAGGAGACACCTGTGACAAACAGAGCTCTCCCGCCTGACAAGGCCGACAATCTCTGGAACATTTTTGAACAGACTCTACCTCAAGGTGACTGGACTGAAGAAGACCTCCAATCGTTTCGGGACACGATCACCCCACCCCCGTTGCTCAACTCATTTGCAGTCATTGCTGAAAACCTTCCACCAATCCTCGATCTGCTCACAGAAGTCATCACGCTCGGAACCAACCACCTGCCAGATAATGTTGAGCATATCGCAAGGTGGAAATCCGTATGTTCAGCTGCAATCTCAGAGAAGGAAACTCTTGCGCTTCACATTCCCGGTTTCTCACGCATGTGGATTGAGGGTGAGGATCCACCATTCAGAAACTATTATGAATCCCATGCCCTCGGAGTGGCGCTTTGGTGCCGGGTACCGAATGCGAACCAAAATCGTTACCGGCTAGCCCAGGCAATACTGATACACGCAATATCCGAGGCCAGGAATATGGCTGCTGTAAAAGGCTTTTCAGTCTCAGATCAAATTGCCGGAGCAGGCTTGAGTATTCGCAAACTTGCCCGGAGTCAACACGACAATGTGCTTACCTTGCTGCCAGAATCTCCCGTCACCGTCAGCAGGTACATGGCAATATTAAAAGAGCTGGTAACTGATAATTCACATCCGCTCTATTCGCTGTTTCATCTTATGGAGATCGCAAGCGGGCAAAAGAATATCTGCTCTCGATCCGTTCATAATTTGTGGGGCAAGCATAAGGGAGCGGCTTCCAGGACTGCTGTCTCCTACGGATTCGATTCCGAGGACGATGGAAGAGAAGGCGATGTAACATCTGCCCAACTGTTGATTGATCCTGTGCGCAAAAGAGCCAACGATCATCTGGTTGCGAGGGCACTTTGCCATTCCGGGGAGTTTTCAGGGCGTAATGAAGGAATTGTTACAACAGCAAAAGGCAAAGATCCATCCGGTGGGCGTAGCAGAAGCCAGCAATATCTGGCAGCCAAGGCAATGGCGGAGAGGATGGCTTATGAAAATCAGATGCTGTCGACAGACCTGGATCGTCTTGTCCCCTACGAGATCGTCATTTTTTTGCGCATGCTGGACGAGATCTCAACGTCGAATACTGATATGTCTGGAATTTGCGGCAGGGAACTAGCCGCGTTCCTTGCCATATGTTTCTGGACGTCCAGGCCGCCAGAGGAGGTGATTGACTGTTCAGAGGTGCCATCGGTCGCAGTTTCGCGGAATAAGATCTCCATTTTTCGCGAGACGGATGGTTCTTTTCATTGGGTGGTGTTTGCAGAGCCAACTAAATTAAAGCTAGGAGTTGACAAGAGGATAGAACAACAGGCGTTGCAAATCGCAAAGCGTTACACACTTCCGTTCACCACCGATGCGGCCAGAACCATAGAATCGTGGCTCACCTCCATATCACTCGAGAAATACGCTGCTAACAGTCTGTTCAGCCGCCATTTGAAAGAGTATGAGACTGCTATTGCCGAGTTTTTCAGATTTGCGAGGAAATCGTGTCGGGGCCGTCAGAATTTTCACCGGATCAACATCTATTTTCACGACTTGTTATCCCGGTTACCCGGCAGCGATGTAACTTTGGCGATTGCGGTCAGCGGCCGTTCTGATAAGACCGGGCAGGTTCCGCATTTTTATACCGCTCACTCTCTCGACAAGATCCAGTCAATCTACTGCAACGCGGTCAATCATCTCTGGGCAACCTATACCAGGCCATCCACAATATCGGCACCAAATGTGAGAGGGAGTGCTGACATCTATGTGGGAAGCCGGTTCGTTCCCCGTCAAAAGGTAATAAGGGATTTTGTTCAGTCGACAAGAAAGTCCATAGCGGAACTACGTGAAAATCATGTCAAATTCGAACAGGTTGTCAAACTTCATAATATCTACACTGCGTACACCGTCAGCCTGGTCGGCTTTGCTACCGGCTACCGGGCGGTTACCGATCCCCTCTTCCATGATGCCGAAATAGACAGGGTAAGTGGTTTTGCCGTCATCTCGGACAAAGACAGGGACGATCTTTACAATTCAAGGATCGTCTGGTTGCCTCCCGTTTGTCTCTTACAACTCGACTGTTATTCCCGGCACCTTGGGGTATTTCGGCGATGGTTGTTCACCCACAACCAGGACTTGTTCTTCAGCTCAAGGAAGAAGAGTGTTTCCGGACTGCGAGCCGACCGGAGAACCCCTTCCCTCTTTTTTATCGATCCCGAGGGCAAACGATTAGAGGTCCGCCCGAAGCATCTGGAGTCATTGTTGAGACTTGCCGACTATCATTTGCCGGCGAATGCCAACCGCCATTACCTGAGGACAACTCTCTTGGAACGGGGATGCCCACCGGAGATTCTCAATGCGTTCATGGGACACTGGGAAACCGGTCTGGAAGCATGGGGCAGATATTCAGGACTGTCTCCGAATGTATACCGCTCTGAACTTGAACGCATTCTTGTGCCGATGCTCAAGGACGACGGTTGGGATGCTGAACCCGGTTTGAGGATAGGTTAGTCGATGACAATGCCTGTCGGATACATCTGGGAGAACATGCTGCAGTCTGGTACAACGGCGCATAACTCGAAGAACGCTCAGACACTGCGCAAGGCCAAGGATACTTTTGTCCGCACGCTGCCGGGCTCCATAAGGTGTTGCGAGCCCGGGGCGGTGATGACCCGGGAAGAATTGGAGCGTAGCCTCGGGTATTATCAGGGGACCATGCCGCTCGACAGTTACATAAGGCTTGTCGCCGCTGTGGCGGCAGGTCTAAAGAAGGGACGAAAGGAGTTGGGATGGGATGTTCCCATACCGGCAATACCGGTCAAAGTTGAACGAGAGCCCGCCCGGTTCACCCCTAAACGTTTCAAAGCTATGGTCACGGTCCGTTCACTTGAACAGGCAGTGCTGAAGTCGCCCCGAAGTACAAACAGCGTTGCTGAACTGGGCCGGCTCATCCTATCGGTGATACTGTTTGGCGGGCTCGTTCATGCCAAGTGGCTGAAAATGTGGTTCAACGCCTTCAACAGTCTACAAGAAAGTTCTGGCAGATCGATCAGGTGGGATGGCCGGCACCTTTGGATGGAAACCTTCCTCCTGGTGCTTTCTGGCCACAAAGAAAACGATGGCAGCGATGGCACCCGAAAAAGAGGGGGCGGTGATGCTGACGTGTTCCTCCGCAGGAGGTGGTTTGCCGACCCAATAACAAGCATGCTGATCTGCCGCTGGATATCGGACCCGCACACGCTCGCCAGGAAAATTCCCAAGGAGGATCATTGGTTCGCCTGTGTTTCCCGTTTTCTGAAGCTTGCCGGAGTGGAGTCCGGCAGAGTGACATCACCGTCCGCCTTGCTGGAAATGGCCGAGACTTCGCTTTCCTTGAGAATTCCTCCTTTTCTTGCCGCATATGCAACACGAGACGTAATTTCAGTATCGGTGCCGGAGCCAGTTTGGACCCGGCTTCACTGCGGTTATCGTATCCAGAACCATACTGACCAGTGGCAGGTCCCTGCGGAATCAACATCTGAACATTACCGGAAACCACGCATCGCTAGCATGCAAATTTCAGATGAAGAAATAGCCGCCCCTGCAGAACAACTTGTCTATCTACGGCAGATCAGACGTGTGTTTTATAAGAACGGACTGGCCCGAACCGACCGGACCGCTATCAGGAGGGACATTCAGCAAGTCATCAATTCGGTTCAACCGGCGCCTGTCGTCCGACTCCTGGGGCTATGGTCCATTAGTCTACTGACGGAGCATGGCGGTACCAAGGCCTCATCCGTCCGGCGTTACCTCAGCGCCATCGGTGGTTACCTCACCTCTCTCTGCCCTTCCAAAGAGTTCCTTGGCCTTGAGCCGGATGAGTTCAGGGAGTTGTACGAGCAGGTTATTGAACTGATTGACTCTGAGAAGGAGAAATCCTACGCCCTCGGCGTGTTGGGCCGATTCCATTCGTTCCTGGTTAACGACTGGAACTTTCAGGATATCAACCGGAGCTATTTCAGCGTGAAAAAGGGACCGTCTGAGTGTGGTGTTGATGCTAATCTGGTTACCTGCGCCGAGTTTGACCGGATCAAGGAAGCCTTGGGATGTTGCAATCCGAATCGCTCCAGCATGGCTACTGCCGCTCTGTTGATTGCCATTCTCGGATTCCGATGCGGGTTGCGCCGCAACGAAATCCTCTACCTTCGCAATTCGGACCTGTACGGCAATACGATTGTGGAGTTGGTGCTGAAGCCACACTCCCTTCGTGGTCTAAAGTCACTGCGCTCGAGGCGGCGACTTGTCCTCAACCACTTGCTTCAACCAGACGAGTTCAACCTGCTGATCGAATGGTGGAACCAGCGACTGGACTATGGTGATGACGCCCTTCTGTTCGCACCGATCTACCGCCAGGATCGCCCATTCACCGAAGTAGAGGTCTTTACCCCCATTTCACAGGCTATCCGCCGAGTGACTGGGGACGAGACACTGCGGTTCCATCATCTGCGCCATTCCTTCGCCACCTGGATGTTGCTCAGACTCGCCGGAGATCCTCGTGGCCTGCGCAGCAAGGCCGCGTTTCTGGATCATCCTGAATTCGATGAAGAAAGAATAGCCAAACTGCGCGCGGAACTTCTTGATAATGAGCCCCTGGGCCGCAAGTCTGTGTATGCTGTGGCGGCACTATGCGGCCATTCGAACCCGGGCACCACCTTTAACAGCTACGTCCACCTCTGCGACTGGCTGCTGGGGCAGGAGTTGAACAGAGATTCTTCCCTGCCTGCCATCGATGTCTCGGTTGCTGCGGGACTGACCGGGATACCGGTGGCAACCATCTACCGTCTGTTGGCTTCAAAAAGCGAGGCGGCATGGCAGAGCCTCTCATCGGTAGTTTGCCACCGGGTTGGACTACCCGAATACAAGGTCCTTCCGGCAGACTCTCCCGATATGCTCACCCCGGTGGATTTTCCTGCCGACTCAAATCTGGAGTATCGCTGGATCACTGCCATGCGCGCCCTCAAGTTCTACCAGGTTGAGAGATTGCCAATACTCCAGGTAGCGGAACTTACCCGGGTCAAACCAGACCTCGTCGAAAGGTGGATTTCCGAAGCTCTGTATATTGCGCAGATAAAAAACAGGACCGGTTATCGCCACCGCATTCCTGCCAACCACCTGGAACTGTGCAGGATTGACGATGGCTATCGGGAAGTCTGGCGCCGGAAGGACGGAATCTTCGTCAAGCAATATTGGCGGAAGCCAATAAGGACAAAGGATCACCCGAAACTGAAACGCCATGTCTATAAAGAACTGTGGAAGAAATCGGTCAGTCAGGCATCCCACCCGGAATGGTTCCCTCACGAACCCCAGATCAATCGTGATCGTGAAGCTGTAAAGAAGATGATGGAGTCATTTGAACGCCTCGACAATGGCGAAAAGCAATTCATGGTCTTATTTTCCGATATTTTCTGCCGAAGGTACAGTGTACACGGAGATGGTATCTGGTTTCGAAATGCCGCCATGGCTCAGCAGTATATACGCGTACTCCGTAATCTGGGGGTACCCGCCAGCAGGATTGTTCTGGTTGAGTTGGCAACAAGCGGTGAATCGGCGGAATCAGTTGGCAGACGTCGCGCCTTCTGGAACCAAGAGCTCGGGTTGACCGCTCCTGAGTGGCTTGTCAGGGATGAGCGGCGAAGCAGTCGCCGTGCCTCCCGACGGGTTGGAATCAGAGTGAGGGAAGTATCAGGAAAAACTGCTCGGTCGTCTTATGCTGTTCGTTATGCCATGTATCTGATTAGAATTACGTATTCTGATTTAGTTTATTGCTGACAGTTCCTAATTTTCAAGATAGTGTGCGACGAGCAACATTTGACCAGGTATCCTCTCCAGTTTTCCACTCTCGCACTTAACTCATCATCAAAATAAGCCCCCCACGTACTACTCGAAGGTTAGTGCACGACAAGACTTCACTATCTCGACCTTTGTCTGTAAAATAGTTATCGAAACAGTCATTCGCCCCTCCTTGTTCACTTGCCCAAAGTGATATAACAACGGACACTTTCACATTCAAAACTATGGATCACAACTTTGTTGGCAGGCTCTAATGTCGCACAGAAGCTAGTAGACCGTAAAGGAGACCTTCCGCCCTTTATATACGCCCTTCTGCTTTGCAATTTGAATTCCTTCAGCCTATTGTTCAAGTATGATCGATCTCTTGAATTCTGTAACCGCACCCATTACCGACAGAAACAGCACCGTAATGGCAGTATCATCACCATTGAAGGTCAAGGCCTCTTTCACAAAATGGATCTTCACTCGGCAGGCCGTCCGAAACCATCTGGCGGAGGTCAACCAGATTTCGGGCGAGACGATCCATCGAGTGAATATAGAGATGATCACCATGAAGAATAAACCTAAGCATATCATGGAATTGGGGGCAGTCTGTTGACTTTTCGGGAACTTTATCCGCGAACGCGATCGTGATCATGACCTTCAAGTTAGCGATCAGTATTCTGATTTTCGCTCGAAACTCGAATGAAGCGTATTTTCTGTCGAGTCATCTAGGGTTCCTGACAGTAATGTCAATAAAACCTAAAGAGTGGTCTTAAAATGACAAGTTTTACCAGAACGGCAGGTGCCATGTGGAGTACACTTAGGTAGGCAGAGCATAGCGGCTACCAACAAGTTGTAAAACGTGACGCCTTCGTCAACATAATGGCAGCAACTTCTGAACGCTGGCAATTGACGATGCATGTGCCTGCCACGGTGGTAACGCACTTATTTGCTATCGCTTGCGATATTTTTTTGTTTACGATATAATTATACTGCATATTTCATCAAGGGAAATCAAACTGCCGGAGGTGATCGATGTTCAACCATGAAGTAGTGAAAATGACTACTGAGTATTCAATACTGCCGTTACACCTGCTCGCCGTGTGTCACTACCTGGAGCTGGCCGTGGCGCTATCGGTTGTTGTTTTTGCAACCTATGCCGCATCGGCACTCAAACAGCGGCGTCAGGAGGCATAGATGGCCATTCCCTGCACATTCAGAATCGGTGTAAAAACAGCCGGTGACGACTGCGGCCAGATTTCATCTGCCAGGGTCATCTTCGACGTGAACGTGTCCGTTGCACATCCGCGGTTCAAACAGATTGCGGAGGTCATGCATACTAAGAAGGTTCGCGGCGAGTACGACGCTTATCGCTACAACGCTGGTCTATACTATTCGCTGGTCGATGAGCTGGTGGACAACGCTTTTAGGGAAATCACCGATAATATCCACAGGAGGCTTGACCCGCTTGGTTGGGCAGCCGGCATGATGGTCGCGTGCATGACTGCGTCGGTACTGCTGCATTTCTGGCTCGGGGTTGGCTTGGCCGCAACAGTTCTCCTGCTGGTTTCATTGGCAGCCTATCGGCAGATGGTTCGGTTGCGTCAAGTAAATGGGTTCTTCTTTAGCTGGTTGGCTGGTTATCGGGACAGAATAGACAAGAGTTGTCGCGATGCAGGATTCTGCGTCGAGGAAGGAGGCGGGCAATACGACAAATGATCGCTGGCGTTTGTACACGATGGCAGATCGCAGCCTGATATTGGCAAAGAGCTTTCAGCTCAAAAACACGATATTTACCGTAGGGGCTCAATCAAACGGCCTCTATTTTTTCCATGGCGCAGGGCATCCGCAACGAGCAGATGCATTTTTGTATCTCCGGCCGGCCGACATAACAATCGACAGACTGTGCTTCATTTTTGACGGAGCTCTGTTTGGCGCCGAAGTGTATGTGCTCTGGCGAACAAATCGAAGGGAATTACTGAACTGCATTTCAGGAGGTAAGCATGCCGTCACCCGTTTGGCGGGAGTTCCAGGTAAGCAGCCGTGAGTACGTCATAGCCGCACGGGTATCATCCGGCCGGCGATTTATAGATGACGTTGTTGTTGGCGTCAATCGTGATAAGCAACGTGTCCGAATATGGATCAACCGGGGAGATGACATATTCAGTGTGTTAAGCACTCGGCCGCAGGCAGCCCTTGATGATGACGATATATCCGCCGCGGCACTGGCGGTATGGCTGGGGTGGGAGGAGGCCGTCCATGTTTTGCAGGTTTCCTACGGCCAGCCCTTTTTCGAGCTGTATCCAGCCGAGCCTTACGCCATGCCACTTATTCAAAAGCTTCACGCTTGCGAACTTCCGGGCTGGTCGTATTGTACACTGGGTTCGCGTGGCATTTCGCTGATAAAGGATTTCTACAGCTTTGGCGAGTTTGCGGCCAACGCCGTGGAACTGACCGACACCGGCATCAGCATATATAAGACCTGCCTGTCGGACGGATGCGGTTTTACGGCGGCTGAACGCATGATGTTTATTGAAAACGACCTGATGGAAGCTGCCGAGCGCCTGGCTGCGTCGAGTTGCTATGAATATGCCTCCGAAATCCTGGCGATGCACCGGACATTCCGGCGCTGGATTTTTTACTGTGCCTGTGCCGACGGCATGGTGTAATTCTCGCAAGCGCGATTGATTGACATGTCATAATACCATATGCTGTAATGTTGCCGGAGAAAGGCGGCTATATGGCAGAAAAGACGATAAATTCAGGATGCCCCGAAGTTAGAAGCGAGGCTGCAGCACGGTTTATTGATGCCGCGAAGGGGATCAGGCGGAACATCAACTGTGATATTCCCGTTCAACAATTAATGATTCTTGCCTACATCTGGCAGCACGGCAGAGCTTCCCAGATAGAAATGGTCAAGGCTCTCGACATGCAGCCGGCGGCCATGTCAAGGCATTGTCGCAGCCTGTCACAATATTACGACAGAAAGGGCACTGAGCCAGTTTTGGCAGGCCAAGGATTGATTGTCGGCGAAAAAAATATAATGGATAGTCGTTCCACGCTTTATACTCTCACCGAACGTGCTGAGTCCTACATGTTGGAGTTTTTTGCGGAGTTGGCTGGCACCAAAAAAAATTTGTAATCATCAGACCAAAAGGTGCCTAGATTGATGGTGGCGATTCACTCATTCATTGATCCCGTGCGGTATCCCTGCAGATCGATAGCCACGTACATAAACCCCGCATCCTTGATAATCTGAACCACATCCTGCCGCAACGCTCCCACCGCCTGGTTGAACTCTTCAGGCCCCAGTTCCAACCGGGCGACGGTATCGTGGTAGCGGACCCGCAACACCCGGAACCCCAGATCCCGTAGCGCCTCCTCTGCCCGCCCTACCCGACGCACCCGTTCAGGGGTGATGGCGGTGCCATAGGGGAAACGGCTCGACAGGCAGGCAAAGGCCGGCTTGTCCCAAGTGGGAAGTCCCAGATATCGGGAGAGTGCCCGAATATCCGCCTTGGTGAAACCCGCCTCCTCCAGCGGGCTCAGGACGCCGATCTCCTCCGCCGCCTGCCGGCCCGGCCGGTGGTCGCCGCGGTCATCGAGGTTGGTGCCGTCCAGGACATGCGGCAGCCCTTCTTCGTCGGCTATGGCCCGCAGCTTCGAAAACAGCTCGTGTTTGCAGTAATAGCAGCGGTTGCGCGGATTGACCTTGAACTCCGGGATATCCAGCTCCTCGGAAACGATCTCGCGAAACCTGCCGTCGATAGCCGCGGCAAACGCCCGCGCCGCCTCCAGCTCCCTCCGGGGGTAGGTCTCCGACGTGGCCGTCACCGCCAGGGCCCGGTCGCCAAGGACGTCGGCAGCCACGGCAAACAGGAGCGTCGAATCCACACCGCCGGAAAA
>CAZSTJ010000097.1:0-12515 GCA_964609805.1 uncultured Geobacter sp.
TTGCTGCACTCCTCGCATTCCCGCCGCCGGCGGATGGCGATACCCCCCTTGTCGGGGCGGGAGTCGATGACTTTGCTGTCGGGGTTGCCGCAGAACGGGCATTTCATGCTGATTCGCCTTTTTCCCGTGTAAAGTGAGTGACGTCTATGCCCGCTTCAACGATCATTTCGCGGGCCAGATCGTCGGCGTACCCTTCACCGTAAATGACCCGAGTGATGCCGGCGTTGATGATCATCTTGGTGCAGATAATACAGGGCATGGTTGTGCAGTACAGAGTGGCGCCGTCGATGTTGGTGCCATGCTTGGCGGCCTGGATGATGGCGTTTTGTTCTGCATGCAGGCCGCGGCAAAGTTCATGCCGCTCGCCGGAGGGGACCTTGAGCCGCTCGCGCAGACAACCGACCGCATTGCAGTGGGTGATCCCCGAGGGGACGCCGTTGTAGCCGGTGGCAAGAATGTTGCGGTCCTTGACCAGCACCGCCCCCACCTGACGTCGCATGCAGGAGGAACGGGTGGCCACCAGGTTGGTGATATCCATGAAATACTGGTCCCACGACGGGCGCTGCATCGGCCTGCTCCAAATGTTGAGATTACGGTAAATTACCCCATTATCCCGATCAGGTCAACCTGCCTCTGTCGCTCTGTTTCATATTGTTACGGTTTGGTGTATGGATGATGCTAACTATATGGTTTACCGTATAATCAGCAGACGCGGCGGTATGGTTAATGAACTTCTGTAGGGTATAACAAATTAAAATGGTTGGCATAAATGAGTTGTTTCTGATAAAAACGATGCTGTATTTAGCCAGTTAGGTGCGCGTCTAGTCGGCGCACTGTTGACTGTCCTCGTGCTGCAAGAATCTACCTGACATCAATCTAGTGGGATTAGCTGCCATGACCGAATTTACAGCCTCCGATCTACCGACAAAATCGTTGATCCTTGTCGTCGACGATGACCCGCTTATCCAGGCCATCCTTCAGGATGCCCTGAATGATGCCGGTTTCGGCGTGGTCGTTGCCGGAGACGGAGATGCAGCCCTTAACAGCTTTTCGATGGTAAAGCCGGACCTCGTGCTGCTGGACATGGTCATGCCCGGCAAAAACGGCTGTGAGACCTGCCGAGAATTGCGGAAGCTTCCGGGCGGGGAGTATACGCCGATCCTCATGGTGACCGGAGTTGACGGCCCTGACAGCATACACCAGTCGTTTGAAGCCGGTGCTACCGATTTTGTCTCCAAACCGATCAATACCGAGTTGCTGGTACATCGCATCCGCTACATGCTCAGATCCAGCCAGAATGTCAGGAAACTGGCCGAGAGCCAGGCCCGACTGGAGATGCTCAAGGTAGCAGTTGACAACCTCCCCATCGGCATAACCTTTTGTGATCTGGACGGTATTATCGTTTATTCGAACCCTGCCGAAGCTACCATGCATGGCTATGAGGTGGGTGAACTGCTCGGGAAGGAAGCGCGCAGGTTCTCCACCAGCAGCCGCAGTCGTCACCTGGGACCTGACCAGTTGAAGGATGTCGGTGTCTGGCGCCGGGAGACGGTCAACGTGCGCAGAAACGGCGAGGAGTTCCCCGCACAACTCACCTCAATAGCGGTGCGGGACAGCGAATCCCGCTGTCTTGGGATGATCACGACCTGCGAGGATATTTCGGATCGGAAGCTGGCTGAAGAGAAGATCCGGCAGCTTGCCTATTATGACTCCCTGACCGGTCTGCCCAACCGCGGGATGTTTCTCGAGCGCCTGCATCAGATTCTGGCACAGGCTCAACGTGAACGCGACAAGGTCAATCTGATATTTCTTGATCTCGATAACTTCAAGGACGTGAACGATACCCAGGGGCATGATGTGGGGGATCAGCTGTTGCGCCATGTTGCCGAACGTCTGACGGCATGTGTCAGGGATTCAGACCTGCTGGCACGCCTGGGAGGGGACGAGTTCGTTGTCGTTTGTCCGGTATCCGTCTCACAGGACAGTGTTGCCGCGGTTATTCAACGGATCATGGCCATTTTCACCAACCCCTTTGAGATCAGCGGTCACGAACTTTACACAACCGCCAGTATCGGTATCGCCGTCTACCCCGATGACAGCCTGGATGCCTCCAGCCTGTTCAGGTGTGCCGATACCGCCATGTATCAGGCGAAAAACGAGGGAAGAGCTCAGTTCCGTTTCTTTTCTCCCGAGCTTAACCAGAAGATCATGCAGCGGGTCGCGTTGGAAAGCAGTCTGCGCAAAGGGATCGAACGTCAGGAATTTTTCCTGCATTTTCAGCCGTTATGGGATCTTAAAACCGCCCGGATGGTGGGGGTGGAGGTGCTGCTGCGCTGGCAGAGTTCCGATTTCGGTCTGATGCTCCCCTCAACCTTTATCTCGCTGCTGGAAGATTCGGGCTTGATCAACAGCGTTGGTGAGTGGGTCCTGCGCAGCGCCTGTCTTCAGGCCCATGAATGGGCCATGGCCGAGCATCGGGACCTGAAGGTGGCGGTTAATATCTCCGGGAAACAGATGAAGCATCCCCGATTCCTGGAGATGATCACGGAGATCGTTCGGGAGACCGGTGTTAATCCCCGTAATATCGAGCTGGAGTTTACGGAAAGCGTGATCATGGAAAATATCGAAAATACCGTTGAAATATTCAACCGGCTCAAGCATATGGGGATTCAGCTCAGTATCGACGATTTCGGCACCGGTTATTCGTCGCTGAATTACCTGAAACATTTCCCGGTCGATCGCATCAAAATCGATAAATCGTTTGTCGCTGACATCAATCGCAATCAAAGTGATGCGGCCATCATTGAGGCGATCGTCTCCATGGCACAAAGTCTGAGTCTGAGGGTCGTTGCGGAGGGGGTCGAAACCGGCGAACAGCTGCACAGCCTGACGGAACTTGGCTGCGACGAAGTCCAGGGCTTTTATCTGGCGATGCCGATGCATGCCGAAGATCTGGCTGATAAGCTGGGCAAAGAGCACAGCAGGCTTCCGTCAACACTGCCGGTCGCTGGTTGTGTCACTGCTACAGAGCGTGCCCCCTGATTCTGTTCGTATCTTACATAGATGAATGTCAATTCTCGGGGGCCTTGTGGCCCCTTTTTTTGCATCCGTTATATGATGACCGCTCTGGTGCCATAGACGCGCAACCGGCTCGTCGTATACCATTACTGCGGCCATAATGTCTTTTACCTCCTCCGGATAACCTGCCCTCCCTGTCCTGTTTTTCGCATCTTGCTGTATACACTTCGTTTTTACCTATTTTGCTAGGCATTAAACTTGCTTCATTCAATCTGGTTTTCCCTACAAAGCGGATTATTAAGATAAGTATTGTCTTGTTTGGCTGGGGGTAATCCAAATAATAGCTTAGGTAAATCATTTGGTTAATTGATGCGCTTTAGTGGTCTGCGCAGAAAGCCACCTGAACACCTGTGCCCATTTTTGTCAGTAGTTTCGCCACTTAATTTGAGGAAGGAGTGATTATGAGTCTGAAACGTACACGTACCGCCCTTGTCTTTGCCACCGTACTGCTTGCAGGTTGGGGAGTTGCGTGGGCCGGCCCCCAGATGTCAGTTTCTATCCAGACCAGCAGGGAACTGGTCGAGGTCGTTGACGGGGGCACCAGGAAAAAATTGCAGCCGACAAAGACTGCCACCTCCGGAGATGTGCTCCAGTACACCCTGTCATACACAAACAAAGGCAATGAGGCCGCGACGAACGCCGTTATCGACAACCCGATTCCAAAAGGGGCCACCTACCTTGCCAACAGCGCCTTCGGCAACAATGCCGACATCGTTTTTTCCAATGACGGCGGCAAAACCTATGCGCAAGCGGTCAAGCTCACGTATGAGATCAAGCTCCCGAACGGAACGGTTGAGAAACGGGTCTCGACCCCCAGTGATTACACTCACATCCGGTGGACAATCAAGCGGGTGGCACCGGGTGGGAACGGAACCGTAGGGTTTTCAGTACATGTGAAATAACTCCAGCAATGAATCGGAAAGGATACCTCTATGAAATGCACACTCCCCGTTAATCGCCAAACGGTATTCAATCGAATGGACCTCAGGCCACCACCGCTTAAAAAATCAAATGAACTCATGTCTTCATAAGTAAAACAGACTCACTATAGAAAGGAGAGAATCATGAAGATGCTGATAAAAGGGTTGCCGTGCCTTTTACTTGCAGTGGTTTTGTGTGTGCTCTGCATCGCAGGGCCGACCACGGCTGATGCAAGTACCGCCCAAGGCACGGTTATTCAGAACAGGGCCACGGTGTCCTACAATGACGCAGGAGGTGCGGCACAGACACCGGTGACCGTTACCGCGGATGTCACGGTCACCCTTGTGCAGGCGGCGCCAAATGTTACCGCTTCCGTTGCTACAGCCACGGTGAACCAGGGTTCTACCACCACCGTTACCTACACGGTGACCGCAACCTCCAATGGACCGGAAACCTATAACTTTGCCTCGGCAGCCGGCGTCGGGGCTCCGGTGAATATGGCTGCCGTAGGAACCGGCGGAGCTGCCGCACCTGCAAACTTCCCCCTCGGTGCCACGACCCTTGCAGCCAATGCCCCGCTTGGGGCCACCAGCATCAAGGTGCCGTATAACCCGACCGATCCGGCCGGCAGTGTCAACGGCATTGCTCCGGGTGACACCATTGTCATCGGCGGCAACCCCTATGTGGTAGCCGTAGGCGGTATCGACAAGACCAATGCAACGGTCTGGGGTGATCCCAACTACAACATGGTTACCGTCACCCTGACGGCAGCGGTCGCCGGCACAGCCGGCACAGCCGGGCAGGTTGTCGGCGAGCGGACGACCTTCAACATCACCTATTCGTCCGGTTCGGTTGGCGGCGGCGGTAACAGCGGTACGTTTACCGTTGCAGGTACCGCCAAATCGGGGACCGGTCCGACCGGTACCAGCGGTGACACGACCATCACGGTCAATAAACCGGCCCTTACCGTTACAAAACAGGTTTCCACCGATGGCGGTGTGACGTTTGCTGCGACCGGTAATGCTACCCCCGGTACCTCGCTGGTGTACAAGATCACCATTACCAACTCCGGTGCGGGGGATGCCACCTCGGTGCGCATTACCGATGCCCTTCCTCCCTATCTGACCTATGTTGCAGGGCAGAGCAAGTCGGCTACGGCGGCCGCTACTGCATATGCCGCAGCTACAGCACTTACGGAAGGGGCCGGCGGTTTTACCTATGCGGCCAACACGGTTACTTATAACCCCGGTTCTCCGGGCCTGGGTACGGTTGCTCCTTCCGGAGTACTGGTACTGTTTTACCGCTGCACCATTAACTAAAGACCCATAAGGAATAGTTGATTTAGATGGCACAAACCTGCACACATACGGGGAAACGGGGTAGGACGACACAGGGGTGGCCTTTGGCCTGCCTGCTGTCGTTCCTTGTTTCCCTGATGTGTGCAGGCGCTGTTTTCGGTGCCGTGTCAACCCACGGAACCAGGATTACCAATACGGCCTCGGTGGTCTCGCTGGAATATCCGTTGCCATCGGAAGCGTCGGCAACGATCACCGTCAGGATTCCGTCTCCACCGCGCATCGAATTTCTGCAGTATTCTCCAACCCTCCCGGGGGCGGAACAGATACCGGTTGCCCTGGGTGCATACCGCCCCGGTTCCGATCCGCTGTTGCCGTTTATACCGCTTCCACCGCCCCGGATGTGCGGTTCCGCAACGCCGATCGATCTCTCTGTCCCGGTACCTTTGACACCGGCGGTCCAGTACCATCAGGGCGACCCTGTCTTTGTCAGGGTTACCGACCTGAGCATGAACCTGGATCCGGCAGTGCGCGAGGTCCTCTTTACCACCATAACCGTACCCATGACCGGAGATATAGAAATTGTTCGGGTCACCGAGACCGGACCCAATACCGGCATCTTTGTGGGGTATACCCCCAGCGACAATCTGAATGGCATCCAATACAGCGGCGTTCTCCAACTCAAGGAGGAGTGCCGCATCAACGCAAGCTACACCAATCCCTTCGAAGGAACGACGGTCGCTACGACGATCATGGTTGACCCGAACGGGATTGTTTTCGATACCGCCACCGCTCTGCCGGTAACCGGCGCGTCGATCACCCTGATCAACACCGCTACGAATCAGCCGGCACAGGTTTTTGGCGATGACGGCGCCAGCTCCTACCCGGCGACGGTTACCTCAGGCGGTTCGGCCACTGACTCATCGGGAAAGGTGTACACCTTCACCCCGGGCGGGTATCGGTTCCCCTTTGTGTTCCCCGGAGTCTACCGGCTCGATGTCCGCCCTCCCACGGGGTACACCGGGCCGTCAACGGTTGATACCGCAACGCTCCAGGCGCTCCAGGGCGGACAGTTTATTATTGTCACCGGTTCCCGGGGCGAACCCTTCCCGATCAATCCCGGACCCGCCGTTCGGATCGATGTCCCTCTCGATCCTGCCTCTGCCCAGCTGTGGGTGACCAAGAGTGCTGGCCGGGAGGTTGCCGCCCCCGGGGAATTTGTCAGCTACGACCTAACCGTAGGTAATAATTCGACCGTTGTGCCGACCACCAACGTCCGCCTGTTTGACATGCTGCCGACCGGGTTCAGGCTGAAAAAGGGTTCCGTACAGATTAACGGTAAAAGCAGCCCCGATCCCGCCATTTCCGCAGATGGCCAGACCCTGACGTTCACCCTTGGTGATCTTCTCCCGTCAAGCTCGGTAACGGTGCGTTTCGTCGCCGAGATAACCGCTGGGAGCCGGCTCGGCACCGCCGTCAATCTCGCCTCTGCCATAAGCGGGGGGGGCGGGACGTCGAACATCGCTCGTGCCACGGTACAGGTTCGTGATGATCTGCTTCGCACCAAGACGATCCTCATGGGGCGGGTTACCTCCGGTGATTGCCCGGCGGACGGGGAGGAGCCGAAGGAAGGGGTTGAAGGGGTACGGATGTATCTCGAGGATGGGACCTTTGTCATCAGTGACAAACAGGGGCTGTTCCATTTTGAGGGGGTTCGTCCCGGACTGCATGTCGTCCAGCTGGATCTTGATTCTCTTCCGGATGGGTATCAGGCGGTATCATGCAGCGACAACAGCCGCTTTGCCGGTCGTGCCTTTTCCCAGTTCGTGGAGGTTCAGGGGGGGAGTTTGTGGCGGGTCGATTTTCATGCCAAGGCCGCCCCGTCCAGACAGCCGGAACAGGCCGTCATGCCGTCTCCACAGCCGGCTGCTCAGCCGGAACCGCCTGCCGCACCGGTGAAGGGGCATGTCTCCCTTGAGCTTGCCAGCCGTCCCGAGGGGACCGAGATCGTTTATACCGCCGTCATACGCGGCGGAACGGTACCGGTCAGGGATCTGCACCTCAATATCGAAATCCCCGACTGTACCATTTATCGCAGCGGCAGCAGCGCCGTTGACGGCCGGTCACTCCCGGATCCGCGGAAGAGCGGCGCTACCTCCCTGACCTGGGATCTTGGCGACATTGCGGGAGAATGGGAGCGGACTCTCACCTTCCGTACCGCTACATCTGCAGCCTGTAATCGCGACGAGCTGAGCAGCAGAGGGTATCTGGCCTTTGTGACACCTCAAGGGACAAAGGGATTGATTGCTCCCGCAGAGACCCGTCTCCAGCAGGTCGTTACCAGCACACAACATCAGATGCCGGATATCGTCATCAGGCCTCATTTCCCGACATTCGGCGCCGAACTTGATCCCGAGGACAAGGCCCGACTCGATGAGCTGGCGCTCCTGCTGAAACGTCTGCGAACCGAACGGATCCACGTGACGGGGCACACCGACAACATGCCGATCTCGCACCGCAGCAGGAAGGTCTATAAGGATAATGTTGAGCTGTCATGGGCACGCGCACGGAGTGTCGGGGCCTATCTCAGGGGAGCGCTGGGGCTGCCCCCGGAAAAACTGACGATCGACGGCAAAGGGGAGTCCGTTCCCGTCGCTTCCAATAAGGACCAGGCCGGTCGTGCGCTCAACCGGCGGGTTGAGGTGCGGGCAGTCAGCAGCAACGTGGTGTCGCGGTCCCTTTTGACGGCTACCAGGGAAACGAGTGGTGTGTTGAAGCTGGAGACCGAAGGTGAGGCGCCGGAAGGAACCGCTGTCTCAAGCACGCGGGCTACTCCTTCAGCGTCCACCACGGTTGCAACTCAGGCAGCGCCACTACCGGCCGGAGGTGCCGTGCCGCCGCAGCGCGGCCCTGTCACCGAAACCGGAACTGTTCCGGTAGCACGAGTCGCTGAAGCCAGTGCCGGCCGCCCTGATGCTTCGGTGCCCTCAAGAATACTGGCAGCATCGGTTCGGCCGGCCGATGGACTCATGTCCCCCGTCGACGGTGCGGTGTTGATTGACCGGATCAACTCGGTACAGGCCCGCCTTGACAGTTCTCTGGCACCGAAACTGTTTGTCGATGGCGTGGAGCTGCCAGCGGACAAGATCGGCTACCGCTCCGTCGATCAGCAGACCGGTAAAACGGTCTACAGTTTCATCGGGGTTGATTTCGGGGTCAAGGGGAGGCACACCGTTGAACTGAAAGGGATGGATCCGTTCGGGAATCAGCGTTTCGCATCAAAGGCAGAGGTGGTACGGACCGGCGAAATTGCCCGTATCAGGCAGGTTGACTTCGACGATAACCGTGCCGACGGCAAAACACCGGTGAAGGTGAGAGTGGAACTGTACGACGACGCGGGAACCCTGCTCAAGGGGGCTACCAGACTGCAGTATCGCGACGGCACGTTACGCCCCTACCTCCCTGAAAAACTGAATCTGCCACTGGATGACAAGAGTGCCGCATCGATGGTGGCGGTCGACAAGGACGGCTGGATACTGTTTCAGCCGGTCAACGCCAGCGGGATGCAGCGTGCCATGATCGGTGACGGCAAGGCGGTCCTGGAGATAGAGACCAATGTCAAGCCGATGAAGCGTGACTGGATTCTGGTCGGCCTGGCCGAGGGGGCGCTGGGGTACAATGCGGTATCCGGCAATATGGAAACCCTCAAGAACGACGACGTCAAGGATGATTTTTATCAGGACGGCAGGGTCGCATTCTTCGCCAAGGGGCAGATCAAAGGCGAATGGCTGCTGACCGCATCCTATGACACCGCGAAGTCAAAAGGGGAGGTGGGAGGAAGCCTGTTTCAGCAGATCGATCCGGACTCCTACTATACCCTGTATGGCGATGCGACACAGCAGCAGTACGATGGTGCCAGTGCCAGGAAACTGTACGTGCGGGTCGAACGTGACCAGTTTTACGCCATGTTTGGAGACTTCGATACCGGTCTGACCGTGACCGAACTTTCCCGGTACAGTCGGCGCATGACCGGCGCCAGGACGGAATATCAGGGGAAAAGGCTCGAGGTGACCGCCTTTGCCGCCGAGACAACTCAAACCTATCGCAGGGATGAGATCCCCGGCGATGGAACCTCGGGACTGTATCGCCTTTCCGGCCGCAATCTGCTGATTAATTCGGAAAAGGTCACGATCATGGTCCGTGACCGTTACCGGAGCGAGATCGTGCTGTCGTCAAAGAGCCTCTCCCGTTTTGTCGATTATTCCATTGACTTTGATGCCGGCACCCTCTTTTTCAAGATGCCGATCCCCAGCAAGGATGAAAACTTCAATCCGGTCACGATCCTCGTGGAGTACGAAACAGCTGTAAACGCCGGGCGCGACTTTACCTACGGTGGCAGGGTCGGGATAAAGCTCCCGGACCGGCGGGGTAAAGCGGGTTTCTCCTATATCCACGAAGGGTTGGGTGCCAGAAGCAACGACCTGTACGGGGTCGATACGACGATTCAATTGGGAGAAACAACAAGATTCCGGGGCGAGGCCGCCTATAGTGAATCCCTCCAGCCAGGCTCCACCAGCAGTGGTTACTCGTATCTCGCGGAACTGCTCCATACCTCAAAGCGTTTTGATGCCAAGGCCTACGTCCGTGAACAGCAGGGGAACTTCGGCCTCGGCCAGCAGATGGGGAGCGAGACGGCGACGCGAAAATTCGGTGTTGATGCCGCCTATCGTCTCACCGATGCCTTCACTATTGGTGGCAGCGCGAATCGCCAGACGAATCTTGCCAATGGCGCCGAACGGGATGTTGCAGAAATGAGGGCCACGTACGGAACCAAACTGTACGGAGTAAACCTGGGGCTTCTGCATGCACATGATCGTCTGAACGACGGCCGTTCCATGAATTCCGGCCAGATGGTCCTGGGGGGCAAGGTAGTGACCCTGAAGGAACGGCTAACCCTGTCCCTCGATCATGCCCAGTCGGTATGGGGCAATAATAATGTCGATTTTCCGACCCGGACCACCATCGGTGCTGAATACAAGATCAATGAGGCCGTCGCCCTCTTCGGCGCCCAGGAATTTACCTGGGGCTCGACTGCGGAAACCAATGCCACCCGCCTCGGCATCAAATCGACCCCCTGGAAGGGCGCCTCGGTAACAAGCTCCATTGAACGCCAGATGGGTGAAAACAGTTCCCGCCTGTTTGCAACGGCCGGTTTGCGGCAGACCTGGCAGCTGACAGAGGAATGGAAGATAGATGCAGGGCTCGATCGCAGCCAGACCATCAAAAAGCAGACCTATTACCTGCTGAACCGCAATGTACAGTCGGCAACGGGCAATTCAGAAGATTTTACCGCCGTTTCTGCCGGTGCCACCTATCTCGTAAAGGGGCTGACCTGGGATTCCCGGTTCGAATACCGTACCTCCACCAGCGAGGACAAATGGGGCATCCTGAGCGGAGTGGTCAAGGAACAGCATGCCGGTTGGGCTTGGTCAGCCAGGGGACAGTACTTCCAGACGGAAGCAAGCGGCGGCCTGGAGTCGCGCAGGGCAAATATCCGGTTCGGTCTGGTGTACCGCCCCGTGCAAACACGCTGGATACATCTTAACCGCTTTGATATCATCAACGAATTCCAGCGGGGCGGTCAGGTTGTTCCGTCGGACTCGTGGCGTCTGGTCAATAATTACAACCTCAACTACAAGGTGCGAAAAAATCTGCAGGCAACCCTCAAATACGGGGCGAAGTATGTGGTTGATACCATTGCCGGCGGCAGATACTCGCTGTTTACCGATCATACCGGTATCGAGGCCCGCTATGATATATCCAGCATCTGGGACGTCGGGGTCCGCGGCAGTGTCCTGCATACCTGGGGCAGCGGACAATTGTCCTACAGCTGTGGTGTCTCGGTCGGTTACAACCTGTTTGAAAATACCTGGGTCAGCCTGGGTTACAACGTCTGGGGCTTTTCCGACAAGGATTTTTCGGCAGCTGATTACACCGCCCAAGGTCCCTATATCCGCTTCCGCATGAAATTTGACCAGCAAACGGTCAAGGATGCTGCCGGCTGGCTCACCAAGTGATCAAGAAGGAAATGATGCAATGACGCGTAGAGTTCTCTGCATAGTTATCACCGGTCTCTGGTTCATGACGGTTCTTGCCCGGACAGGAGAGGCGGCTGTCTGTTCCAATCCCGGTCAGGACGGGCCGGCAAACCTTACCGGGATACTCAATACCTATTACCCCGGCAGCGGGATGGTGTCGGCAGGAAGTATGTCGGTTACGGTTGGGGCCCGGGATACCCGCGGTTCTGCCACTCCGGTCAGTGCCGGTGATCTCGTACTGGTCATACAGATACAGGATGCGGATATCAATGCCACGAATACCTCGTCCTACGGTGGCAGCGCCCCCGGAACCGGCTATACCTCCCTGAACAACGCCGGCTCGTATGAATACGTGGTGGTCTCCTCCGTGGCCGGCAGCACCTTCAGTTTAACCTCTCCCCTCCAGAATACCTACCGCACGGCTGCTGCCACCGGGACGACCGGACAGCGCAGCTTTCAGGTGATCCGTGTACCACAGTACTCGTCCGCGACCCTGACGGGAACCGTTACCGCCCCTCCGTGGAACGGCAGCACGGGCGGGGTGGTCGCTGTCGATACCGGCGGCAACCTGGCCTGGGGCGGGCAGACCATCGATGTCACCGGCAGGGGGTTCCGTGGTGGTGCCGGTCAGAGTCATGGCGGATCTGCCGGATTTGCCAATACGGATTACCGTACCGCCTACTATACTGCAGCGGCCCCGGTTGAGCCGAACGGCAGCAAGGGGGAAGGGATTGCCGGGACCCCGCGTTACGTATTTACCCCGACAACGGATGGTCCCGTCATCAACGCGGGGGGGGCCGAGACCGATACCGGTTCCGATTATCCCAACGGCAGCAATGCCCGCGGGGCTCCCGGCAATGCCGGGGGGGGCGGCACCGATGGCAACCCGACTGCCAACGATCAGAACACCGGCGGTGGCGGCGGTGGCGCCTACAGCACGGGGGGGAGCGGCGGCTACGGGTGGATCGGTGAAACCCCCCCGGTGAATTATTCCAGGACCGGCGGATATGGAGGTTATTCGGTACCCATGGGGCCGGGACTGCTCACCCTTGGAGGCGGGGGCGGGGCCGGTTCCATGAATAACGGCACCGGGACACCCGCCGGTGGCCTGGCCGCCTCGGGT
>CAZSTJ010000098.1:0-12501 GCA_964609805.1 uncultured Geobacter sp.
GCCGGAGGCGGCGCAGCCCCCCCGGACCCTGGCCTTCGCCTTTACCGGCAGCGCCCGCGACTATTTCGGTATCTGGATCGTCAACACCCTACTCAAGATGCTGACCTGCGGCATCTACTCGGCCTGGGCCAAGGTTCGCAACCGGCGATTCTTCTACGGCAGCACGACCCTCAACGACCACCCGTTCGAATACCTGGCCGACCCCATGGCACTCTTCAAGGGGTGGCTCATCGCCGCAGCCGCATTTATCCTCTACGCCATCGGCTCGCGGGTCAGTCCGACCCTGAGCATAACCGTGGCCCTGATCGTCTTCCTGGCATTTCCCTGGCTGGTGGTCCGCTCCCGGATCTTCAACGCGGCCAACTCCACCTACCGCAACATCCGCTTTTCCTTCAGACCCGAGTACCGCAAGGCCTATGAGGTGTACGCCGGGCTGTCGCTCCTCTCCATGCTCACGCTGGGCATTCTCAGCCCCTATGCCCTCTACCGGCAGAAGAAGTTTACCGTCGAGAACAGCTCCTACGGCACCACACCCTTCACCTTCACCGCCAGTGCCAAGGACTTTTACCTCCTGTTCCTGAGGGTCATCCTCGGGGTGGTGATCATCATCGCCCTCTTCGCGATCATGATGGGACTGGAAGGCTCCGGCCTGGCTTCGGCCGGCTCCGCCGCAGGGGACCGCAACACCCTCAGCGGGATAGCGCTGATCCCGGCCCTGACACTGCCGGTGGTCTATTTCCTGACCATCATCTATGCCCAGACCGCCATGGCCAACCTGAGCTGGAACAGCACCCGCCTGGGTGACGGCCGGTTTCACAGCACCATGCGGACGCGGGACATGGCCTGGCTGATCTTTTCCAGCGGCGTTGCGATCCTCTTCAGCCTCGGCCTGCTGATGCCCTGGGCCACGGTCCGCCTGGCCCGCTACCGTTTCGAGAATCTCACCCTGGTGACGGGTGACGGCCTGGAACACGTGGTGGCCGCCTCCGCCAGCGCCGGTATCGGCGCCGCCGGCGAAGAGATCGGCGACGTCTTTGACATGCCGATCGATATTGCGTTGTAGGATAATTTTGTCCCCTCATCCGGCCTCCGGCCACCTTCTCCCAAAGGGAGAAAATATCAGGATCTGGACACATACCTCATGAACACGACACGCGTCCCATACTACGACGGCAAGGTCTCCACCCGACAGGAGGCCGAACTGACCCTTGAAGGGGAGATCCTGACCCTCCGCTGCGACGGGGGTGAGCATACCTACCCGCTGGCCTCCCTGGCGCTTCCCCCGGGGATCGGCTCGGTGCGCCGCACCCTGCGCCTGCCGAACGGCGGCATCTGCGAACTGGAAGAGGGCGAACTGCTGCATGAGTTGGAGGGGCGGATCGGCCGTCCCGCCTCGACGGCGGTCCACCGGTGGGAGAAGAGCCTGCCGCTCTCCCTGGGGGCACTGCTGCTGACCGCCCTGATAGTGTTTCTCTTCATGCGCTACGGCGTCCCGGTCATGGCGCGGCGGGTGGCCTTTGCCATCCCCCCCGCCACCGAGACCGGCATGGGACGTGAATCCCTGGCCACCCTGGACCGCCTGCTGATGAAGCCGACAACGCTCCCGAAAGAGCGGCAGACCCAATTGACCGATCTGTTTCGCCGGGTTGCGGGACCGACCGGAATCGCCGCCGGTTACCGGCTGGAATTCCGTTCCTGCCCGGCCATCGGGGCCAACGCCTTTGCGCTCCCCTCGGGCATCGTGGTCATGACCGACGGGCTGGTGGAACTGGCCAGGGACGACGATGAACTGGCCGCCATCCTGGCCCACGAACTGGGGCACGTCCGCTCCCGCCACATCATGCGCCATGTGCTGCAAAGCTCCACCGCCGGCCTGGTGATGGCCACCCTCACCGGCGACCTGGTATCCATCACCTCCCTGGCCGCCACCCTCCCCACGGCGGTGGTGGACGCCTCCTTTTCCCGTGAGTTCGAACGGGAGGCCGACGATGCCGCCATACTCTGGATGAAATCGGCCTGCGTGCATCCCCGCCGCTATGCTGAGATCCTGGGACGTCTCCAGGCCCAGCTCGATGTCCGTTCCGGCCAGGCATTCGACAAGAAGCACCCCGCCCGTAACTACCTCTCCTCCCACCCGGATACCGGCGACCGGATCCGGCGGGTTATGCAGGCGGGGGGATGACCATAAATAGAGGTAAACGCTTAACCTGCCCCGCCGGTAAGATTGCGTTCAGCAGTGACACGAACAGATACATCATCAGGTAAACGCACAAACGTACCTAAGGGATAAATCTTATATGTATAACTATCTTGTAATCATAAGACACTCTCTACAGGCATTATTTGGCATCTGTATGCTGGCGGTTCTGCTTATTATCGGTGCCGTCTCTCATGCTCTGTGTGAAGAGCTTATTTTAACCTCCGGCGGAACGGCCCCCTGGTTTGTGCAGACATCAGTCAATCATGACGGAATAGACTCCCACCAGAGCGGCGCCATCAGCCACAGCCAATCGAGCTGGATGGAGACAACGATCACCGGCCCCGGCGCCATCAGATTCTGGTGGAAGGTCTCATCGGAATCATGTTGTGACCCGTTGACCTTCACTGTCGATGGTGTTGCCCTGGCCAACATCCGGGGAGCGATAGACTGGCAGTCCCAGGCATTTGCCGTTCCAGCCGGCAGCCATACCCTCCGCTGGACCTATTCCACTGACGGCTCAGTGCTCACCGGCAGCAATGCGGGCTGGGTCGACCAGATCACGTTTGAAGCCGGAAGTACCATCGATATTTCGCCACCCGTAACCACCGCCTCACCGACTGGCGGCATGTTTGCCTCTCAGCAAAACGTTACTCTCACCTGCAGTGATACCGGCGGCGGTTGCACCGGGACATTCTATTGTCTGGGAAGCGGCTGCAACCCCACCACCCCGTACGCCGGGT
The DNA here is from genome assembly GCA_964609805.1 of uncultured Geobacter sp. Lineage (GTDB taxonomy): Bacteria > Desulfobacterota > Desulfuromonadia > Geobacterales > Pseudopelobacteraceae > CAIPTY01. The sequence continues at coordinate 2,941 of CAZSTJ010000098.1, forward strand.
CGATTGCCATTGCCTCCGCAACCGATCTCCGGTTCTATTCGACTGACTCAGCAGGCAATTTTGAGATTGTAAAGACGGCAACCTTCACCTTTGACACCACCCCGCCAAGTACGATTGTCAGTCCCGGCAGCGGCACCTATTCGGGAAGCCGGAATGTTTCGATGTATTGCAACGATTCTGGCTTGGGATGCGCTACGACCTATTACTGCTTCGGTTTCGGCTGCACCCCCACCACACCCTATACCGTACCGCTCACCATCGCCGCTTCCACCGACCTGCGATACTATTCCATCGACCGGGGCGGCAACAACGAAGCCATAAAGGGTGCGGCCTACACCATTACCCCCGACACAACTCCGCCGATTACGACACCCGGCCATACCAGTGGCATCTACGGTCCGCTCTATACCTACCTTTCCTGTGATGATGGAAACGGTAGCGGCTGTGCCGGAACTTTGTACTGCCTGGGCAGCGGCTGTACCCCCAACACACCTTACGGTAACTACATTTATATTTCCTCCTCCACCGACCTCAGGTTCTCTTCTCAAGACCGTGCCGGAAACAGTGAGGGCGTAAAGACGGTCTCCTATGTTATTGACCAGACACCACCCGTCACAACAGCCGATCCTCCGGCAGGGACGTATGAATTCGCGCCAACGATTACCCTTGTCTGCAGCGACCCAGGTGGCACCGGCTGTAACTTTATCTACTACTGTCTCGGCAGCAACTGCACTCCAACCACCTATTACAACAAGCCGATTACAATTGCCGATACGACCGAGATCAGATTCTATTCGATTGACCTTGCGTACAACCAGGAAGCAATAAAATCCATCAGCTACGCAAAGCCGGGGCATGCAAAGAACATTGCCGTCCCCGGCGACAGGGCAACCATCCAGGCAGCGATAGACGCAGCCTACCATGGGGATACCATCACGGTGGGACCCGGCACCTACACAGAAAACATAACCATCAACGGGAAATCAGTCACACTTCAGAGTAGCGCCGGCCCCGATTCAACCGTACTTGACGGCAATGGGTCTGGTTCGGTGATCACCATCGCGGGCAGCGAGTCAAACAATTCCATAATACGTGGGTTTACCATTAAAAATGGCAGGGGCAGCATTTACGGCGGGGGCATCTATATCAACAACGCGTCGCCGATCATTACTGACAGCAAGATAATCAATAATACCGGCTGTAATGGCGGCGGAATTTATATCGGCCAGGGCTCAGCGATTATTCAGGGCAATACAATTTCCAACAACTCACTTTATTGTTCAGGTTCATACGGAGGCGGCATAGCAGTCGACTGGGGCAGTTCAGCGCAGATTCTGTACAATACCATCGAAAACAACACGATGAATTCCAGTGATGGTGGCGGCATCGGCGTCTATTCCGGAAGCGGCACGACCTTGATACAGGGCAATATCATCCGGGGGAATCGTGCCAAGGGAGGTTCACCCGGCTCGAGCGGTGGCGGGCTGTATGTCTATTCATCCTCGGTGCAGGCGATCCAGAACCTGATTACCGGCAACAGTTCGGATTTCGGCGGCGGCGTTTCCTGGATGCCGCGGGACTCCAGCAATTCGTATCTGTTGAACAATACCATCGCAGACAATGACAGCCCGAGCGGTTCCGGCATCATCAGCGGAGGTAGCGCCGTCAACCCCGGTATCATCAACAATATCATCGTTGCCAAGGCTGCGCAGGCCGCTGTCTACTCATCGTATCTCTGCAGCCTGAATCTCAAAAACAATATTGCCTATTCACCATCGGGATCGGCCTATGGTGGTGCTTGCAGCGACCAGAACGGCATCAACGGCAATATCACCGCTGATCCGCTACTCAGTGGTCCATCAGCCGGATATTTCGGCTTACGGCCCGGCTCACCGGCCATTGACGCCGGCAATGGCGGTACCGTTCCCCCACCGGCAACGGATTTTGGCGGATCAACGCGGGTACTCGATGGAAACGGCGATAGTACCGCCATCATCGACATCGGGGCATACGAGTTCGATCCGGCACGACCTGTTGCAACAGTACAGGGAATACCTATCATTGACCTGACAACAACCACACTTGACCTTGTTGTTGGCGGCACAGATGTCGTCACCTACCGTTACGCCCTTGACGGTGAACCTTTTACTGTTGCCGACATAGCCGTTGCCACCCCCATCCACCTCACCAACCTTGCCAATGGCAGGCATTCGATTGTCGTGCTGGGTAAAAACTCCCTTGGCCGGGAACAGCAACTCTCATCGGCAACGGCAGCCACATGGCTGGTGAACACGGAGACCACCAATCTTACATTCACCTTTGGTGGTACAGCCCCCTGGTTTGTACAGCCGGACGTCACCCATGACGGCATCGCCTACCAGAGCGGTGCCATAAGTCACAGCCAATCGAGTTGGATGGAAACAACGGTCACCGGACCCGGTGCCATCAGATTCTGGTGGAAGGTCTCATCGGAATCATGCTGCGATCCGCTGACCTTCAGCATTGACGGCGTTACCCAAACCAGCATCCGGGGCGAAATCGACTGGCAGTCCCAGGCATTTATCATTCCTGCCGGCAGCCATACCCTGCGCTGGATCTATTCCACCGACGGCTCGGTACTCACCGGCAGCAATGCGGGCTGGGTCGACCAGATCACCTTCGAAACCGGGAGCAACATCGATATTGCGCCACCCGTAACCATGGTCTCACCGGCCGGCGGTATATATGCATTGCAGCAGAATGTTACCCTCACCTGCAGCGACATCGGCAGCGGTTGCACCGGGACCTACTATTGCCTAGGCAGCGGCTGCACCCCCGCCACCCCCTACACCGGACCAATCGCGATAGTTTCTGCAACAGACCTCCGTTTCTATTCAACCGACTCATCGGGCAACGTTGAGATCGTAAAAACGGCAACCTATGCCTTTGATACCACCCCACCGACAACTTCCACAAACCTGTCTGCAGGGACCTATGCGGGGATGCGGGATGTATCCTTGTACTGCAGCGATACCGGCATGGGATGTGCGACAACCTATTACTGCCTTGGCAGCGGCTGCACCCCGACCACCCCTTACACTATGGCTATCAGCATCGCCACATCCACCGACCTGCGGTATTATTCCGTCGATCAGGGAGGCAATAGTGAAACCGTAAAATCCACCACCTACACGATCACCCCGGATACCGTCCCTCCGGTTACAACGGCCAATTACACCAATGGCAACTATCGCCCCATTTCGGTCTACCTATCCTGCAGTGATGGTGTCGGAAGTGGCTGTGCCACAACCTACTACTGTCTCGGGTCCAACTGCTCCCCGACCATTTCTGCCAGTAATCAGATCAACCTTTATGCTTCAACGGATGTTAGGTTCTATTCCATCGATCGGTCAGGAAACAGTGAGCCGATCAACACCCGGTCATATACGATTGACGGTAAACCTCCCGTAACGAGCCCGAATGTGAGAGGAGGAATATATTCAACGTCTCAGTCCATCTCTCTCGAGTGCAACGACGGGTCGGACAGCGGCTGTTCAACCACCTATTACTGCCTGGGCAATGGTTGTTCTCCCTATTTGACATACACCGGGCCGATCAGCGTCTCATCCTCGACCTATCTCACCTATTATTCGTTGGATGTGGTCGGCAATCAGGAGTACCTCCAAACCGAACGTTACACGATCCTGGCATCGTCACCCACAACCATCAATGTCCCGGCTGACCGGGCAACTATTCAGGAAGCCATTGACACGGCCAGTGACGGCGATATGGTGCTGGTAGCGCCCGGCACGTACGGTGAAAACATCAACTTCAAGGGCAAGGCGATAACCGTTCAGAGCAGCAGTGGACCTGATGTAACAATCATCGACGGGAACCGGCAGGGTTCAGTGGTGGTCTTATCAGCAAATGAGTGGACCACATCGGTTTTGGATGGATTCACCATCCGCAACGGCGGGCCACCGTCAGGATTTGGCGGGATTCTGGATGGTGGTGGGATTTATATATCCGGTGCCTCACCGACCATACGTAACAACAAGATCATCCAGAACCAGGCTTGCAACGGAGCGGGAATTTATGCAAGCGGCAACCCTGTTATCAGAGGGAACCTGATTTCCGGCAACAGCAGGGGGGATACGTGCAGCGGAGGTTTCGGTGGCGGCGGTATCTTCATCTGGGGATACGCATCCCAGATCCTCGACAATGTAATAACGGACAACACCATTACGTATGCAAGCGGGGGAGCCATACATCTCTACAGCAGCGGCAACGATCTCATTCGCGGGAACACCATCCGCAACAACGGTGGATTAGGCGTTCGGGGCGGGGGCATTTACGTTGAAAATGCAATGGACTCCCGGATCATACAAAATGTTATTTCAGGTAATCAGGCCGGACTTGGTGGTGGTCTCTTCTTCACCCGCGGATCTCAACTGACAAACAACACGATTGCCGAAAACGATTCTCTCGATGGCTCTGGTATTTACATCGACAGGTATGCCATTGGCAGCGGGAAATTCACCAACAATATTATCACCGGCAGGTCGGGACAAACCGTAATTTACAGTGAAGGTGGCAGCAGTCTCAATCCTGAACTGTCCCATAACGTTCTCTACTCACCGACAAACACGGTTTATGGAGGAAGTTATGCCGACCAGAACGGCATCAACGGCAACATCACCGCTGATCCCCTCTTGAGCGGCCCGGCCTATGGCTACGTGGGACTTCTTCCTGGCTCGCCGGCCATCGACGCCGGCGACAACAATGTTCCATCTCTCCCTGCAACCGATCTGGAGGGTGCGCCCCGGATCATCAACGGTACCGGTGTGGGGCTTGCCCGGGTTGACATCGGGGCCTATGAATTCGATCCGACCGAGCCAAGGGCAACCCTGATCGGGCAGCCAACTGGTGTCACGGCAGAACGAACTGCGACCGTAACCGTCGGTGGCGACGGGATCGTCTCGTACCGCTATGCCCTTAACGGTGGACCGTTCTCAGCGGGCGACACTCCGGTCGGCACACCGATTATGCTAAACAATCTGCCGGGAGGCACCCATACGGTGGCCGTAATAGGCAAGACCTCTTCTCGCGAGCAATCGGCCAGCTCTGCAACTGTTGCCACGTGGAATATTGATGTTATCCCTCCGTTCACCACGGCCTCGCCGGCTGGCGGTTCATACGCCGCGCCCCAGAATGTGACCTTGACCTGTAGCGACAATGCCGGCAGCGGTTGTGCGGGAACCTTCTACTGCCTCGGTACCGGTTGCACCCCAACAACACCCTTTAGTGGCCCCATCGCAGTCACCACTGCATCGGTCCTGCGCTTTTATTCCGTGGATGCCTTCGGTTATCAGGAAGCCATCACGACAGCAACGTACTCCTTTGTTGGTTCAATCACAGGCCGGATCGCCGACAGCGTAACCGGCACAGGAATCCCATGGGCCAATATTTCTGCACACGATGCCTCGACCGGTTTGTATGTCGGCGGCAGTTCCTCGGATGCATCCGGAAATTACCAGATTACCGGACTGGTAAGCGGCAGCTACAAACTCCGCTTCACAGCTGCCGACTATATTGAACAGTGGTATAGCGGCAAGGCCGACCAAGCCTCTTCCGATTCCGTTATCGTGACGGCACTGTCAGAGACCGCCGGCATTACGGTAACCATGGTCAGGTCTGCCCGCATCACCGGTATTGTCACCGACAGCATCACCGGCACCGGTATTCAGGGGGCCTTTGTCGTCGCATTTCATGCGATAAGCGGGGCATGGAGCGGCTATGGCTTCGCGGACAGTTCCGGCGCCTACACCATCTCAGGCCTGGCAACCGGCAGCTACAAGTTACGGTTCAGCGCTAGCGGCTATATCGACCGGTGGTCCGGTGACACGCCTGACCAGAATGGGGCTGCTCTGATTGCAGTCATCGCACCGAATGTCACCTCAGGAGTCAATGCGGTCCTGGCCATGGGTGGACGCATCTCCGGAACGGTGACGGGATCAGATACCGGTGCCGGGCTTCCGTGGATGAACGTGGCGGTGTACAGAGCCGCAACAGGGCAGCAAATCGCCTATGGATATACAGACAGTTCCGGAGCCTACACTTTTAGCGGACTCGCGTCGGGCAGCTACCGGCTCCAGTTTTACGGCGGCGACGGCTATATCGGTCAGTGGTACAGCAACAAGGAGCAGTTCAGCACGGCAAACGACATTGTGGTGACGGCGCCGAATATCACGGGCGGCATCAATGTCACAATGATCAAGGGGGGGGCTATCAGCGGTACAGTTGTTGATGAGTTGACAGGAACTCCGGTGCAGAATACCGAAGTAACCACCTATGATGCTGTCAGCGGGATTTATGTGAATACGACTTACACCGATAGTTCCGGAAATTACAGCATCGCCGGACTTAAATCCGGCAACTACAAGCTCAAGTTCCAGGCTCTCACTTACCAGCCCCAATGGTTTAACGGTGCCGCACATCAGACTGCAGCCACCGCGGTGTCAGTAAATGCACCAAACACCACACCCGGCACCAATGCCGCCTTGAGCAGGGGAGCCACCATTACCGGTACTATTACCGATTCGGTGAGCGGAGCCGCCATTGCTAATGTTTATCTGTACGCCGTCAACGTCAGCACCGGTGAACCTTTCGGCAGCGCAACGACGGATTCTGCCGGCACCTATTCAATCACCGGCCTCCCCAGCGGCACCTACCGGCTCAGGATCAGTCCTCCGTCCAATTCCAACTACAGTGCCAAATGGTATGGCAGTCAGGACTCCTACCTCTGTGCCGACACGGTCACCGTCACGGCGCCGGGCATCACCACAGGGATCAACGATCAGCTTTCTCCGACAGGAACCATCTCCGGCCGAGTAACCGATGTCGCCACCGGGCTGGGTGTGTCGCCGCTCAGCGTTTACCTGCAGAATATCTCGACCGGCATGCTAATGGTATTAAACTTCACCAGTGACAGCTCCGGTTCCTACACGATCACCGGCGCCCCTGACGGCAGCTATTACCTGATCTACAATTCACCCGGCTATATCAGCCAAACGAGTGTATCACCCGTAACCATCACTGCAGCCGGGACCGTGACCGGTGCCGACATGGCCCTGTCTCGCGGGGCAGCCATCAGCGGCACCTTCACGGATATATCATCTGGCGTCGGTATCGGCGGAGTGCTGGTAGATGCCATAGACACCACAACCCGCACTGTTGCAGGCAGCGCCATAACCAGCAGTGACGGTACCTATTCCATCACCGGCCTGCCGAACGGTACATATGCCGTGTACTATGACGGACGGAATTCAGACGGATCATATGCAACGGGCTGGAAGACCGCCCCGCTCTCTGGCCCCGCTGCCACTGCTGATGCAACCGGGATCTCTGTCAGCAGCAGCGAATCTTCTGTTATTACCGGCACTACGTTTCCACCACCGCCTCCCCCTATCCTTCACGCCTTTGTAGGTCTGCCCACTCCGGTGGAAATCCCCTCTGACGCCGCTACGATTCCTGTGATTGTACCGGCAATCGTAACCGGCATCGACTTGGCTATCGAACGGGTGGGAGCGATTGCCGGCACTATCACCGACGCTGCCACCGGCCTCCCCCTCGACTGGATCCAGGTAAACGTGTATGACAGCACCTCCGGGCAGTGGAAAGGACGTACCATTACCAACCCGGACGGCACGTATCTCGTAAACGGCCTGCCGGGGGGCACTTATCGGGTTCAGTTCTCCAGTATGTACGTTCAGAACAGCAGCTATCAGAACACCTGGTACGGCAATACAATTGATTCCGCTGCATCGACAACCGTAGCCGTGCAGGCTCCGACCGTAACGACCGGTATCGATATACAACTCACCAGAGGTGCAATAATTACCGGCCGCATTTCCATCGACAGCTGCCCTGCCCCCCAGCATGTCTTAGTCAGGGCATATAATGCGGTAACCGGCGTAATCGTTGTACAGACCTATCTCAACGTAACGTATGACGATCGTTTCACATTCACCGGCCTTCCCCCCGGGAGCTACAAAATCAACGTTGAACCGAATGCCGGGTTTGTCCGCCAGTGGTACCGTGACAAACACGAGATATCAGCAGCCGATGCAGTTACCGTGGCTGCAGGCGCCATTATCACCCTGGACGACATACTGTTAACTCGGGGTGGCGGCAGCATATCCGGCACCGTAATCGGAGGTGCCGGCTGTTCCTCTCTGTCGGTCCCGGTCAGACTGTATGACGGGACTACCGGGGGCCTCGTCACCGAAGATAGGACCGCCCCCGACGGTAGGTATCAGATAGCTGGCCTCCCCGACGGCAGCTACAACCTTCTCTTTACGGTAAACACTGCCGATCACTGGTACCGGGCACCGGGGGAAACAGCCCCGCTCACACCGATTACCATGAGTAGCGGCCAGCAGATCACTGGAATCGACCTGACCGGCGCCTGTCTACTTGCCGGTTCTTGCGGCGGCGACCACGGCCAAGTCCTGGCTGCACAACTGCCGACGGCACTCTGCTCCTACGGGAATCCTTCAACGGTCTCCGGCAACGGGCATCCCTGGGGTTGGAGCTGCCAGGGTGAACCGGGCACCGATCCCGCCGGGTGCAGCGCCGTGATCCAGACGTTCTCACTCACCGCAGCGGTACAGCCCGGCAGTGGCGCGGGGGAGATCCAGGCAGACCTCCCCAGCAACGATGAGCCACCGGTAGTCCTTTTCTGCCCGGCCGGCAGCTGCAGCGCCCGGTACGATTACGGAACAACGGTCCGGCTCACGGCCCTTCCTGATACCATCTCCCTCTTCTCGGGCTGGGGAGGTGACTGTTCTGCGGATCCCTGCGATCTGACCATGACCGCCCCTCGGTCCGTCTCAGCTCTGTTCATCCGGGCCAACAGCTTCAAGAACGTATCCCTTGGTATTTTCGACAACCTGCTTTCTTCCATTATCGAATCATCCAACGCCGGGGACGAGATCAGGATGCTGGCCACGGAGGTGGCGATTGACAACCTGACACTTAACAAAGGGGTAACCCTGAGTGGCGGCTGGAAGGGGTTATACCTGAATCAGGATACCAACCCGACGATTCTCAAGGGGACTATCACGGTAAAGGAAGTGCAATCGGATATCAGTGACACGACCGTCAGAGGGGGGCTGTTCATCCAAAGCGGCGGTCTAAAGGCGAAGCGTCTCCACGTGGCCCCGGCACCGGTCAATTGACAGACGGCCGCTTGGCAACGGAATCGCGATACCATCTGTAGATACATCTGCAATGAAATTCATGTGGCACCACCAAGAGGAGATCACCATGCGCAACCTGTTCCTGGCAGTACTCTGCACGTTCCTGTTCGCCGGCCTGACCAATGCGGCCCCCACCGTATACCTGAAGGACGGGACGCAAGAGACCGGCAGTTCGGTCTGGCTGGAGAACGACAAGGTGTACCTGAGCAGGTCCGGGGAGCTGTTCGAGTTCGGCCGGGGTGAGGTTCAGCTGGAAGAGACCATGCGGTTCAACCAGATCGGCAGCTATCAGGCGGTCACGATCCCGGGAGACCACACCGTC
>CAZSTJ010000099.1:0-12497 GCA_964609805.1 uncultured Geobacter sp.
ACCTCGCCAAGGCCCGCAACACCAGTGGCCTGAAGCTGGCCGGTGCCGATCTCTCCTCGGCAAATCTGGCAAAGAGCGACCTTGGCGGTGCCGACCTGGGAAAGGCACTCCTGGTCATGACCAATCTACACAATGCCAACCTGAGTGGCGCCAATCTGATCGGTGCCGATCTTCGCGAGGCGGATATGAGCGGGGCTCGACTTATCGGGGCAGACCTGACCGGCGCCCTGCTGAACGGGGCCAATCTCGAAGGTGCGCGCCTGGATGGAGTCAAACTGGGCGGCGCGGTGTGGATCGACGGCAGAAGGTGTGCGGATGGGGCGGTGGGAGGATGCGGAAACTGACGCAAAAAAATTTCTAAGCCAAAAATCAAGGCCCGCCACCCTCAGGTAGCGGGCCTCTTTTCCAGATCAGTAGAGTGCGGTCAGGAACTTGGCCAGGTTTTCCCCTATACCTTTGGCCTGATGCGGGAATAGATCCTTGTAGCTTTCCAGGGTCATTGAACCACGATAACCGGTTTCACGATCTTCGAACGTTGCCAGCACCTTGCCGGTGGACGCATCGACCAGACGCCCCTTGAACTTGATATAGGCCTTGCCTGCACCGAAGCCGACAAAAAACTTGAGGGCCCTGCTGCCGGCATTGAACTCGCTGAACTGTCCTTCCAGGACAACCGCTTTCTCTTTTGCCGCTTCGTTCCTGGCTACACTCTTGAAGGTTTTATTCTGTTTCAATTCGCTTTCAAGGGTCAACGCAATATTCGACTTGAGCAGCGGCAGCATCTTGGTAATTTCAGCCTTCTCTTCATCATTGACATTCGTGTATTCGACGCCATCGGCATTGAAGTCCTTGATGATCAAGGTGTCATAGGCAGTCGACAGCTTTTCCGTCAGATTAATCGTCTCTTCGCTCAATGCCTCCGGCTTCGGCATCGCCTTGTCACCCGCCATTGCCAGCGATGCACAACCCAAGAGCATCATCACTACGATCAGCAGTTTTTTCATTGTTTCCTCCCCAATCAGAAGTTGTAGTATGATATGATACTAAAAAAGTCGTATTTGTCCATTTATTTGCTTTACAAATTTTTATTCTGCAACAAGAGCGTTTGAAGCACATTTTACAGACACAAGGAGATACACCATGAAACTTTTACCTATAATGGTCATTCTTCTGTCACTGCAGCAGTCCGTTGCCTTTGCGGCAGAGCCACCCACCATCGTACCGGTCGACAAGGATGGGGTACAGCGGGTTGAGATCCTTGGCGGTGAATACTTCTTCAAGCCCGCCCACATCGTCGTCAAGGTCAACGTGCCGGTGGAACTGAGGGTCCGCAAGGATGGTTACGTGGTCCCCCATTCCATCGTCATCGACGCGCCCGATGCCGGAATCACGGTCAGTGAATCGCTGTCGAGGGACCCACAGCCGATCAGGTTCACACCAACCAAGGCCGGCACGTATCCGGTGTATTGCGATAAAAAACTCCTGTTCCTGGACAGCCACCGCGAGAAGGGGATGGAAGGTATCCTGGAGGTAGTTGAGTGACGGCTAATGAACCAAGAAACGACCGGGCCCATCTGGCCGAACTGCAGGCAATAGACAAGAAAACCCTCCCAATCGACGGCGGCGAACGCTTCAACCGGCTGATCTTTGCCCGCAGCCCCTACCTGCTGCAGCACGCTGAAAACCCGGTGGAGTGGTACGAATGGGGCGATGAGGCGTTTGACTACGCACACCGTGAATCCCGCCCGATCCTCCTCTCCATCGGCTACGCCACCTGTCACTGGTGTCACGTCATGGCCCACGAATCATTCGAGGACGAAGAGGTGGCCCGCCTCCTCAACCGTTATTTCGTCTGCATCAAGGTGGACCGGGAGGAACGTCCGGACATCGACGACTTCTACATGACCGTCGCCCAGGTTCTGACCGGCAGCGGCGGCTGGCCCCTCAACATCTTCATGACCCCGGACCGGCGCCCCTTCTTCGCCATGACCTATCTCCCCAAGAACGACCGGCAGGGGATGCGAGGTCTCATGGGACTGCTCGGGAACATCGCCGCCCTCTGGCGACAGCAGCCGGACAAGATCGAAAACAACTGCAACGCCATCATGGACACCCTGGAAAACATCGCCCAGCCGATCCCCGGTGACGCCGCGGAGCTGGAGGAGCTGCAAAAGGAGGCCTTTAAACAGCTGTCAGGCATCTACGACGAACGCCTGGGTGGATTCGGCAATGCGCCGAAATTTCCCATGCCGATCAACCTGAGCTGGCTGCTGAGCCTGGGAGGCGAGGAATATGCCGAGGCACGGCACATGGCATTCCATACCCTGCGCATGATCCGGTGCGGTGGTATCTGGGACCAGCTGGGTGGTGGTTTGCACCGTTACTCCGTGGACAGGATGTGGCTGGTACCACATTTTGAAAAGATGCTTTACGATCAGGCCATGCTGGCACTGGTATCGCTTGAGGCGTTCCAGGCAGCCGGTGAGCCGCTCTTCCTGGAGATCCCCCTGGAGATCTACCGATTTGTGGACGAGGAACTGACCGGGCCGGAGGGGGGCTTTTACTCCGCGCTCGATGCGGACTCCGAGGGCGAGGAGGGACGTTTTTATGTCTGGACCCGCGCGGAGATCGCGGAGGTCCTGGGCGGGGACGCCGACCTCTTCTGTCGCTTCCATGCCATCGATGACGACGGCAATTTCGAGGGGAGCACCATTCTGACCGTGCCCAACGACCTGGAACAGTTCTGTGCCGAAGCAGAACTTGACCCTGATGCGACGGCGACCACACTCGAATCATGCTGCGAGCGCCTGCTGGCACGGCGCTCCACCCGTATCCACCCGTTGCGGGACGAGAAGATCATCTGTTCATGGAACGGCCTCATGATCGGTGCCCTGGCCCGGGGCGGGGCAGTCAGCGGCATCAGGGAGTTCATCGCCCGCAGTGAACAGGCTGCGGCCTTCATCCTGCAGAATCTGCGCCGTGGCGACGGCAGGCTGCTGCGAAGTCATCTCGGCGGACCGTCCGATATCCCGGCATTCCTGGAAGACTATGCCTTCCTCACCTTCGGCCTGCTGGAACTGTACGAGGCAACCCTTGACAATACGTGGCTGAAGGAGGCCGAAGGGCTTGCCGACGCGATGCTGACACTGTTCCTCGACCGTGAGACCGGCGGCTTCACCAAGACCGGCCACGATGCGGAGCAGATGCCGCTACGGGCCTCCCTCGACCACGACGGCGTCCTCCCCTCCCCCTTCTCCATGGCCGCCACCTGCTTCATTCGTCTGGCCCACACCTGCGACCGCCCCGACCTGCTGGATCACGCCCATGCCCTGCTGGACGTTGCGCTGGTGGATGCCCGTCGACATCCGACCGCCCACCTGGGGGCCCTGCAGGCCCTTGCCATGCTGGAGGAGGAACCGGTACTGGCCACCTTTCAGGGGGATCGTGCCTCCCACGCCTTCAGGGCACTGCATCAGCACCTTAAATCGGCCCATCTCCCGAACCTGGCAATCAGGTACGGGGACGAAGCCGCAAAAGAGCCATCGGTCGCCATCTGCGCCCGTGGCACCTGCTTCCCCGCTGCGACTGCGTCGGAAGTATTGGCAGGAGTCATCCGTCAGGCAACCGGGCGGGATTGATTGCTCCATGATGACGGTACATCTATAAAAGCTGATGCCAGAATTGCAATACTATGGTAAGAATATTCCGTTCTGATACTGTAGCGATGACGAGGCGTTCCATGCATTCCGCACCAGCGTCCCCCACCATAGTGAAGTCCGGCCTCATCCTGGTTCTGACCCTGGTGTCCCTCTGCACCCTGCCGATGACGGCATCAGCGGTCCAGTGGCAGCCCCTGGCCGGCACCGGTCGGCACGATGTGGCCATCGACATGTCATCCGTACGACTGACAACCATGGGGAGACTGGCGGTCTGGCTCCGCTTCACCCCGGTCGATGATTTTCAGCGTCGACAGGCGGCAACGGAATACGGTCAGAAGAGCTACCGGCTTCACCTGGAGTATTACGAACTGGACTGCAGCGAACTTACCTCCATCAACGGGCAGGTAGAGATACTGGGGCCTGGCAGCAAACGACTGGCACGCGTCAAGTCCAACGGGCGCCCCGAGGCGATCATCCCCGGTTCGGTGCTTGATCTGGCGGCACGCACGGTCTGCCCGTCACTGGAAGAGACCGCCGTCCCCGATGAGGATGAGGTGGAGGCGCCTGACAGCGGTGCGCCGCCGGAAGAGGTCATCGAGCGACAGGTTCCCGAAGAGGTGAAACGGCTGATTGAGGATGCCACGAGACTCACCGAGCAGGAACCGGACAACGTCGATTCGTGGCGAAAGCTGGGCAACGCCTATTTTGATGCCGACATGCCGGCCGAATCAATATCAGCCTATGACCGGGCGCTGGCCATTGCCCCCAACGACACCAACATCCTGAACGATCAAGGCGCCATGTACCGGCAAAAGAGCGATTTCTCACGGGCCCTGGCAAATTTCGAAAAGGCGCGGAAGGTTGACCCCAATAATCTGGAAAGCCTGTACAACATCGGTTATGTCCTGGCCTTTGACCTGAACCAGATCGACAAGGCGGTTACAGTCTGGAAGAGCTATCTGGAACTGGACCAGTACAGCGAGACGGCGCGTCAGGTGCAGTCGTTCATCGACCGCTACGGCAAAGGACGCCAGTAACAGCTTGTTCACCCGTAACCGCAATCAAAACAGAACCGAGCAGTGGCACCGTTATTTCATGACCAAGCTGACTTCATCCATAGCCTGCGGAACCCTGGTTTTCCTAACGACAGTGGTTGTACCGGTCATCGCCGGTGCTGAATGCCTCGAATACAAGATAATCGAGCATGAAGACAGCGTAGAGGCGGTCTGTGTCGGACTGCCACTGACCGAAGCAGAGCTGAAGGCAAAGAAGGCGGATGAGGCGAAGGAACGGCAGCAGGCGGAAAAGGATCGGGCAGCCGCCATGAGAGAAGCGGCCCGGGTCACGGAGCAGATGAAATCAAAGGATACCCCGCGCAGTGCAGAACGGGAAAAATCCATGTCCGAGACCCGTAAGGAAAAAAAGCGCCGCAGTCGGGTCAACACCAATGAGGAACTTGAATAATCACTTCAACCATTTTTTATCTAACAGGCGCCCGTAGCTCAGCTGGATAGAGTCCCTGGCTTCGAACCAGGTTGTCGGGAGTTCGAATCTCTCCGGGCGCGCCAATCATAGTGAGGGCTTATGGATAACTCCGTGGGCCCTTAATTCATCGAGGCAACCGATTGGGCAACCTCAACCTGATGAAAACTTTCGACAGAGGGCGGATCGGTATGGATTCTGATTTAAACGAAAAATTCCGCGAGGGGATGTATAAAATTTGTGAATATTCCCATCATGTTGCGAAACGGACAGGTGTGACCATTGATGCTGTTATTCTGGATAATGGTCGATCTGTTGGGTGCCTTGATCATCATTTGATTGATATTGTTGCAAAGAATCATTTGGTTTCTGTTAAAATGCACCACCATGAGGTTGAAGATTTTCCTGGCCATGCGGGAATAGATATTTCAGAGACAAAGATTCGCAAAGCGGTAGCGCGCCTCAAACTACTGCTACAGGACTGATGGCAATGAATGATTACAATCTTCGCTTACCGGAAGACCGGCAACTCTTCCGTAAAACGGTTCGTGAGCTCAGAAGGAAGTATAAAGAGCTTTCTTTTGACGATGCTGAACGATTGGCATTTCGTTTCGTCTGTTTAGACAATATTGTTATATTTGATAATGAAAATACGTGACAAATCAACCGCCAGTCAAACCCGCCTCAGCAATCCATGAATATCATCTCCCGCCCACTCCCCACCTGATCCTAACCAGTTTAGCATACGTTGTTCTGCACGTAGATCCACGATCCGGTGAATACCTGACCCATACCTGACAGGAGATACGGCCCGATGCAAGTCATATCGGATATTGGTGGAGGAGTATTTATTCAGAAGGAAATGTATAGTAAATTATAATTTTGAAATTATTAATTTTAATGTCATTTTCAATACAGCTGACTGATATTATTCAACTTACACGCACTTTAATGATTAAAACAGACAAATCGTTTTGTTTATTTTGTAGGGAAAGTTTGATACACTTGCACTACTAAAGTTCAGGTAGGTAGTGTATGTTTGATACATATCGAAAGTGCCGGGGTTGTGGCTTTGTCGGCTATATGGATAGATGGTTTCGCAAAAGCTTCCGCCCCAACCTGGTTGCATTTTTGCTCCTCTGCCTGGGACTCTTGCCGGGTATAATCTACATGAAGGTCAACTTCAATAAGTTGAAATGTCCTGAATGCGGAAAAATAAGAGAATGATAAAGCCGGGTTCCGAAAGGCTCCCGGCTTTAGCGTCCTACATCCCCACCATACACACCTGCGGCACTCAATACTCATTCATTCAATCAGAATCTTCACCAGAAAGAATTCACCAGACAGGGTCCGTTGCCTGTTGGATTGTCTTATCAGGACAGCATCATCACCGGCAGACAGCACTGTAGTTACAGGGATGAAGAAGAGTTTTGTACTATGAAAACGAACGTTACCTCGAAAGCCGTGTCAGCGCTGCCGAGACCCGTAACTTGAGGCCGTCACTCGGTTTGCCACCTTCCAGATCGGTTAGATACATCAACGAACTGGTAAAGCGGTCGCCCGCATAAATGTAGATAAGGTCCGCGTCTAAAATTCCAACGCTGCATCCATCAACAAGATTGACATCATACAGTTTCACACCAATCTTTGATGCTGATTCAAAAACTAACGATTTAACCAAATCCACCGATGCTGAAGACATGGATCACCCTCCAATACATTAATTTCTTACAATATACAAACATGATCAAAGCATGTATGTCGGGAAATCTATACAAAGAGCATCACAAGTTCTGATAGTTAATCAAATCCTGCAAACACAAGGAGCGGCATCCACAGAACTTTTTACCAACGTGATCAGAATCCGGCTCTCTGCGAGCAGTAAAAGAACCTCTGAACATTTTGATAGCAAACACGACATCCTGGCATAGGTATTTCGGACATATTTTGTACTTCCTCCCATCCTCTTAACCATGGACAATTTAACAGGGCTGAGCTAGTTTATATATCTATGCAACATCCTGATTCATCTCAGAACCAGAGAGGGAGATCATGCGGAAAAGATGTATATTCTACATCCTGATGTTACTCACCATGTCAACTGCCATACCCGGTGTCTGTTCCGAAACGACGGCACAACAACCGGCATCTCACCAGACCAACAAGAATTCGCAACAATCGATAAAGGATCGGAAGCGGATTGCCCTTGTCATCGGTAACAGCAAGTATTCCCCCACCTCCCTAAAAACACCGCTTAGCGATGCACATGTCCTGTCGGCCACACTTCGCCGCATCGGCTTTGAAGTCAATGAAAAGGCAAATTTAAACTCTGGAGCCCTGAAAAAAGCAGTGACAGACTTCGGCAAGAGACTGAAGGGGGTAGAAGTCGGTTTCTTTTATTTTGCGGGCCATGGAATGCAGATCGGGGGTAAGAACTATCTGATACCAGTGGGCGAGAAGATATCCAACGAGAAGGATGTGCGAGCCAAAGCTCTTTCGCTGAATCTGATACTTGATACCATAAAGAAGTCCGGAAGCCGTGCCGGGATCGTAGTAATCGACGCCAGCCGCGAAAAACCTCCGGCCGGGAATTTTGATTCCAAAAGCCGGGGCCTGGCCCCCGTTGAACCACCGCCCGGCACAATCGTCGCCTATGCCGCCGCCCCCAGCACAACCACACCCGAGGGGACCGGAAGCACCGGGCTCTATACCAGTGCCCTTGTACACGCCCTCGATATTCCGGGGCTTAAAATGGGGGACATCTTCAAGCAGATTCGTACCCGGGTAGCAACCAGCACTGCACAAGCCCAGTTGCCGTGGGAATCCAACTCGTTCCCTGAAGATCTGCTCCTGGTGCCACCGTTCGATCCGACACCACAAGGTTTGAAAGCGGAAGATAACTCTGAGCGTATCAACGGGAGAACCAGGGCAAAACCCCTGCGCGGATTCACCGATCCACTCTCCGGTATTGAATTTGTTCCGGTCCCCGGAGGCTGTTACCAGATGGGTGATACCTTCAACACCGGATTCCATTGGGAGCAACCGGTGCATACCGTTTGTATCAGTGACTTTTCCATCGGAAAATTTGAAGTAACTCAAGGTCAATGGAAACGGATAGTCGGAAGTGCACACGCCTATTTCAGTACCTGTGGAGATGACTGCCCGGTAGAACAGGTTTCATGGAATGACGCCCAGGAGTTCATCCGGGAGTTGAACCGGCAGACCGGCGGCAGCTATCGACTCCCGACGGAAGCTGAATGGGAGTATGCAGCAAGAAGCGGTGGGCGGGACGAGATGTTCAGTGGCGGCGGCGATGCCGATGCGGTGGCTTGGCACAACCAGAACTCTAATGGTTCTGCTCTGAAAGTCGGCACCAAACAGGCCAACGGCCTGGGTATTCACGACATGAGCGGCAATGTCTGGGAGTGGGTGCAGGATTGGTACGGAACTTACGACAACGTCCGGCAGATAAATCCAACCGGTCCGGCGACAGGCAACGTCCGCGTGTTCCGGGGTGGTTCCTGGTCCCATGGCACCGCGAATGCCCGGACGTCAATCCGCTACTACAACACCCCGGAAACCCGCATAAATTTCCTTGGATTCCGTATTGCCGCGCCGGCAGTAAGGTAGCCCGACAGGGTTGAAGTTGATAGCAGATCTAACCGACAACAACCTGTGTACTGCAAAGGAGTTATTAAACTGTATGGCCGATGCTACCCACATCACACATCCCGAAGAAGGCCTGAGGAAGATCTGCGAACTGGCGGAAGACCTGGCAAAACAGGAAGGTATCCGACTGACATCGGTCCTGATTGACGAGGGACGTCCCATTGTTGCAAGCCATTACCACCTGTTGTCATTGACCGCTGGCCCCTGTTCCGTATCCGAGAAACTTCATCATGAAGAGCTGACGGCTCACAACCAGCGGAGCGGCAATGGCCTTACCGAGGCAAAAATCAGAAGCGCGGTAGAACGCCTACGGATACTTCTGGATACATGACCAGACCTCACTCTCCATTCATATTCGCCTCAATTTCAAACAAGTGCGGTTCATGGAACCTGACGGCCACTTGCCTGACAAGAGCGATCGTGCTGTCAGCTGGATTGTTCCTGTCAGTCCCCTTCACTTCGTATGCCGAGACCTGGGTTTCGTTCTTCAGCATCAAGCTCGAACTTCCGGGTAGCAACTCAGCAGTAAAAGGGTACAGCGAAAGCTATTACGACAATGACAGCATTCAGCGTCTTGGCGAATCGCGGGTCCAGGTATGGTTGAAGGATGTAACCTACATTGGAGATCTGGAGCCCCATATCCACAAGGAGCTCTTGAAGGTAAACTGCCAGGGAAACAGCTTTGAATCATTGACAGAGGTTGAGCGGCCAGGACTCCCCGCAAAACTTGAGGAGATTAACGCCGGCACCATCGGAGAGGCTTCCCCCTACCAGAGCATCAGAAAGATAGTCTGCGGTTACTGAAGAACAGCTTTCATTACGATCGACAACGAAAAAAAGCCCCCCCGCGACAGGAGGGCATCACGGGGGGTAATTACAACGTACTGCTTAGTATAGAAGACGCAACTCCATACCAATTGGTTACACATTGTTGGTACATCTCCTCTACGGCACCCTGGAATGCTGGAGTCATGCTCAATTTTACTATATATTTCATCTATCTCACGTAGGGACCTCGCGCGGTGAATCTCCTGAAACGTCATACAACTTTGATCCACTGTTCAGCCATTATTTTTCTGGGGGCGGTCGTGTATGCAAACGGCCTGACCGGAGCATTCCAGTTCGATGACATGCTGAACATTGTCGACAACCCTCTGATCAAGGACCTCGGCAATCTCTGGCCCCCCTCCGGATCCCGCTGGTTCGGCAACCTCACCTTCGCCCTCAATTATCGCGCGGGCGGACTGAATCCTTTTGGGTTCCATCTTGTCAATGTCTGCATTCACCTCCTTACCGCACTTTCGGTCTACGCTTTTTTCCGTCTTACCTTCAACACCCCCTATTTCAAGGAAAGAAGCAGTGGCAGCGCCACGGAGTGGCTGTCATGTGTCTGCGCCCTCCTGTTCGTTGTCCATCCGATCCAGACCCAGGCGGTCACCTACGTCGTCCAGCGTTTTGCTTCCCTGGCAGCTCTGTTATACCTTCTTTCGCTTACGTGCTACATCGGCGCCAGGATCGCCGGCCAAAGGAACACCAGCAGAAGGCTCCGACCCCGTTGTATTATTCTCTATACACTTTCACTCGCTTTCGCACTGCTTGCCTTCAGCACCAAGGAAAACGCCGTTACCCTTCCGTTCGTAGTGATCGCGTACGACCTGATGTTCATATCCTGCTACTCCAGTCCATTGTCCGGCATCCTCCGCCGATGGCGCACGAGGACCGGCCTGCTGGTCACGACAGCGTTCTTGGCTGCAGTAGTCGTCGCTCGGCATGATCTGATTGCCATCTTTGACAAACTTCGGGCCACCAATGAAATCACGCGCCATGACTACCTGATCACCCAGTTCCGGGTCATCGTTACCTACCTGCGGCTCCTGCTGCTGCCGGTCGGTCAGACGGTAGACCACAATTACCCGGTCTACCGATCCGTAGCCAACCCGGCGGTTGCTGCTTCACTGGCATTGCTGCTGTTACTGGTCGCATCAGCAATCCTGTTGCTGCGCCGGTCATCCGGAGGAGATCCAAGACTAAGGCTCATATCGTTTGGTATTTTCTGGTTTTTCATTACCCTCTCCGTCGAATCGGGTCTTATCCCGATCAATGACGTCATGTTCGAGCACCGCCTGTACCTGCCAAGCGTAGGGGCCATTCTGGCGGTCTGTACCGCCTTTACCTGCCTGCTTGATCAGGCCCGGATCACTGAATCACGAAAGCAGATCTTCACTGCAACAATCCTGGTCGTAATCCTGGCAAGTATGGGAACGGCAACCCATCTGCGCAATCGAGTATGGCAAAGCGAGTTGTCGCTCTGGAACGATGTGATTGCCAAGACCCCCCGGAACCCGCGTGGCTACAACATGGTGGGAAACTATTACCGGACCAGCTTCCGACTGTATGACGCGGTTGCCTATTACCGTAAGACCCTGGAGATTGACGGGAGCTATGCAGGGGCACGATCAAATCTCGGCAGCACCTACATCCAGCTCGGCATGGTTGACGAGGGGTTGAAGGAATTATTTGCAATTCCGGGGAATCACCGTCTGGACGGAATAGACACCGGTATCCTGTATTACAATATTGCCAAGGGATTAAAACAGAAAGGGCTGCCGGACCAGGCCCTGGAGTATCTGAACAGGGCACTGAACCTGATACCGGATGAACCGGCGGTGCATGCGTTGTTTGGTGAGGTGTACCGTCAAAAAGGAATGGATGAAGTCAGTGCGGCGCATTTCAAGAAAGCCCATAACCTTAATCCGCTGAAATACTGAATCGTTCGTTGATCACGTCCCGCGGGGCTTAGCCCTGCGGGTCGGGACGGCGCTCCAGGGATCATCAGGCCAGGGGTGCTTAGGATAGCGCCCTTTCATCTCCTTTTTCACCTGCTGGTAGGAACCATCCCAAAACCCCTTCAGATCGCGGGTGACCTGCAGCGGCCGGCCGGCCGGCGACAGCAGGTGCAGCAGCACCGCCACCCTCCCCCCGGCTACGGTCGGGGTATCGGCCAGCCCGAAGAGCTCCTGAAGCTTCACCGCCAGCACCGGCAGATCACCGCCGCAATAATCCAGTCTGATCCTCGAGCCGCTCGGCACCGCCAAGTGCGTCGGTGCCAGCTCGTCAAGGGCCTGCCGCTGACGGTATTCCAGCTGTGCAACCAAGGCACCGGCGAGATTGATCCCCGCCAACTGCTGGAGGTTACGGACGCCGTTGAGAAACGGCGCCAGCCAGGTTTCCAGGGTTTCCAGCAACCCTGTATCATCCGCCTCAGGCCAGCCGTCATCCGGAAAAACCCTGCGGAGCAGCAGCAAACGCCCCTGCAGCTGACGGAACCCGTCATCCGGCGAGAGCAGTGGCAACCCGGAGATTCGAATTGCCCCGATAATGGCCGGTAGCTGCTCTTCAGGCCGCGGAAAATATGGGGTCGAGGCAAGACAGAGCGCCCCGAGATATTCCCCCTTGATCGCCGATATCCTCCCGTCGCGTGGCTCCCAGGAAACCTGACTGCGGCTGACGAGGCACTCCGCCAGCTCGCTCCTGACGATCAGCTCGTCCACATCCTCAGCCAGATGTACCACCCCTTCGGCCGCAGTGCCGCCGGCAACCGACAGTGCCACGATCATCACAGCGGGGGTCGCCCCGGTGGGAGAGGCAAGCCTGACACCGCTGCCATTGGCAAGGAGATAGCGCTCA
>CAZSTJ010000100.1:0-12305 GCA_964609805.1 uncultured Geobacter sp.
AACAAGCGGGTGATCGAATCGCTGATCAAGTGCGGTGCCTTCGATTCCACCGGCGACACCCGCGCCGCCCTGACGGAGATCCTTGAGACCGCGTCGAATTACGGCCAGCGGATCCAGGAAGAGAAGGCCAGCGCCCAGGTATCCCTCTTCGGCACCGCCGAGGTGGCCCGGGGTAACGGCAACGGCGGCATGAAGGTGCCCAAGCTCCCTGAATGGCACGACAAAGAGAAACTGGCCCTGGAGAAGGAGGCCCTCGGCTTCCTGATCACCGGTCATCCCCTGGACCGTTATATGGACGACATCAAGCGGCTCGCCAGCTGTGACATCATCAACCTGACCGAGCACGCCGACGGTGGCGAGGTACGGATCTGCGGCATCGTCAGCGGGTTGAAGGAGATCATCACCAAGAAGGGGATGGGCGACCGGATGGGCTTCGTGACCATCGAGGACCAGACCGGAACCGTGGAGGTAACGGTCTTCTCCGACGTCTATGCAAATGTGGTATCGCTCCTCAAGTCCGACGACCCACTGCTGGTGGTCGGCAAACTGGAAAAAGGAGAGAAAGGGGCCAAGATCCTGGTACAGGCCGCGAAGGAGGGGGGCAACGGCTGGCAGCAGAAGAACCGTGGACCGGCCGGCGACATCAAACTCCTGGCTGAGGCACGGGCCCAGACCACGAAGAAGGTCTGCTTCTCGCTGCAGATGGACGAACAGCTGGTGGAGCGTCTGGATGGCCTGAAGGGGATCATAGAGCGGCATCACGGCTCTACGCCGGCCTTCATCTCCTTCGAACTGGCAAGCCACGGCGGGGTTGCCACCATGCAGCTTCCCCAGGAACTGTATGTGCTGCCGAACGATGAATTAAAACTGGAAGTTGAACGACTGTTCGGCTATAATGCCGCCACTTTTGAGTGAGAGTAAAATTCCATCTTCTGCCACAGAGACACGAAGACACAGAGTAACCACTGTCAACTGCAAGATTTAAGAGGGCTTAAAGTACGCCCTGAATGTGGATCGGCTCTATTGTTCGAAGAGAGTTAAATTTATTTTGAACAAAAAAACGTAGTCCAAACTATTCGATCTTTCTCCGTGTCTCTGTGTCTCTGTGTCAAAATTCACGAGGTGTTACATGGCAAGCCAATTTTACCTGGAATTCGAAAAACCGATTGCCGAGCTTGAAAAGAAGATCGAGGAACTGAATGCCCTGACCCTGCAGGGACTGGACATCAGTGCCGATGTGGCCAACCTGGAAGAGCGCGTTGAGACCATGCGGGGCGAGATCTTCTCCGATCTCTCCCGATGGCAGACCGCCCAGGTGGCGCGCCACATCAACCGCCCCTTCACGCTGGATTATATCAAGCACATGTTCACCGAATTCGTGGAACTGCACGGCGACCGCAACTTCGGCGATGACCACGCCATCGTCGGCGGCCTGGCCCGCTTCGACGGCCAGCCGGTCATGGTTATCGGCCACCAGAAGGGGCGCGACACCAAGGAAAAGGTCTACCGCAACTTCGGCATGCCCAACCCGGAGGGATACCGCAAGGCGCTGCGTCTGATGCAGATGGCAGAACAGTTCAAGCTGCCGGTGATCACCTTCGTCGACACCCCGGGTGCCTACCCCGGAATCGGCGCCGAGGAACGCGGCCAGGCCGAGGCCATTGCCCGTAACCTGCGTGAGATGGCTGCTCTCAAGACCCCGATTATCGTTTGCGTCACCGGCGAGGGGGGCTCGGGGGGGGCCCTGGCCATCGCCGTCGGCGACCGGATCCTCATGCTGGAACATTCCGTCTACGCCGTTATCTCCCCGGAAGGGTGCGCCGCCATCCTCTGGTCCGACGGCACCAAAGGGGAGATGGCCGCCGAGGCCCTCAAACCAACCGCCCAGGACATCATCAAACTAGGGGTCATTGACGAGATCATCAAGGAGCCGGTCGGCGGCGCCCATCGTGACCATGAAGCAACGGCCCAGAACATGAAAGAGGCCATTGCCCGCAATCTGGCTGAACTGAACAAGATGACGCCGGAACAGTTGGTTGAGGGACGGTACAACAAGTTCCGGGCCATGACCCGCTGTATCGAGTAACAGCCGGCAACACACCTTTCACACCACTATTGACGGGGCGGTTCAACCGCCCCTGTTTTTTTTCGGCTCTACTTCCTAATTCTTCAAAATTTAAGTAAACTATCCAACAAGATATTACTCACGCAACGACGCAACGAGAGATTTTTGATCAAATCCATTTTTGGGTTTTAACGTAGCGCCGTTGCGTCGTCGCGTGAAATAAAACTAATTGGTTCTGATTTGGCCGACTGAGGAGTTCACATATGCTTGAGCGTCTGCAAAAACTGATTTCCGCCGCCGGGGTCACCTCGCGCCGCGCCGCTGAAGGACTCATCCTGGACGGCCGGGTAACGGTCAACGGGGTCGTGGTCACTGAATTGGGGAGCAAGGCCGATCCTGCCGCCGACACCATCGCCGTGGACGGCAAACCGCTGAAGATTGCCGAGAAGAAGCTCTACATACTGCTTTACAAGCCGGTGGGTTACATGACCACCCTGGACGACCCCGAAGGACGCCCCCTGGTAACCGACCTCCTCAAGAATCTGGGGGAGCGGGTCTACCCGGTGGGGCGCCTGGATTACAACACCGAGGGTCTGCTGCTCCTGACGAACGACGGCGAATGGGCCAACCGCCTGATGCATCCGCGCCATGAGGTGGAGAAGGAATACCACGTGCGTGTGCGCGGCAAGGTCCATCGCAGTCAGTTGGAACAACTCGCCAACGGTGTGGAGATAGACGGCCGCAAGACCGCCCCGGCGGCGGTTCACATGGTTAAGGAGGGAGAGCAAAACGACTGGCTCTCCATCACCATCCATGAGGGGCGCAATCGCCAGGTCCGGCGTATGTGCGAGGCGGTCAGTCTGACGGTGGTGCGCCTCCGCCGGGTACGGTACGGTTCTCTTGAGGTGGGCGCCCTGAAATCAGGAGAGTACCGCCTGCTGACCGAGGCCGAGGTCGCCAGCCTGGACTCTACCCGACCTGCCCCCCGCAGGGCCTCCGTGACCCGTCCGGCCCGCCCGGCTCGTTCGGCAGCGGCTGTCCCAGGCAAAAAAAACGGGGCCCCGGGGAAACCTGCCCCCCGAAAGCCCCGTTGATCTTAACACCGGCTCTCACCCGCTCACTTTGTTCGCTCAAGCTCTCGAAGGCTCAAAGCAAACCGATACTGAATCAAATGAGTGATGAGGCAGAGTTCTCTTTTTAATTGTTTTTTCCTTTGAGAGCTTCGTGCCTTCGTGAGAGTCAAGTTTTGAGTTTATCTCTCTGCCTCTGTGTGCTCCGTGAGAGCCTGCATTTGGTCCTTTATTTATGCGCCCGCGCCTTTTTCAACCCGTTCTGAAAAGACTCCGGGGTAAATCCCTTCACCACCACCTCATCCTTGCCGCTGCCGATGATAATTACCGGCACGCCGGTGCTCTTGTATTTCCCCGTCAACTCCTCCATGGCCTTGGCGTCCATCTCCACATCCCGGTTGATGAACGGGATGTTGTTTTTCGTGAAGTACTCCTTGGTCTCCCGGCAGTGGGGGCACCAGGCAACGGAGTAGAGCACGATCTGGGGATAACTCTTTGACGCCGCAGCCTTGGCCGGGTCAAGAGGACTCTGATGGGTCTGCTCGTTGGCCAGACAGGGAATGGCGGCGAGAGAGACAAGCACGGCGGCAATCAGACAACCGAAACGAAGGGTCATGATTCTGTTCTCCTTGGCAGTATGGTTCGTATGCCTTCACCGTAGCACACGGGCTGTGCCAGGTCAAACCACATCCCCCTTGAACTATCGTCCGCCTCGACGTATCATCGCCTCCAGACCATACCGGGAGGCCAGCCATGAATATCCGCATCAAACAGCTGCTTAACAACGCCACGGCACAGCAGGGCTGCACCGTCTCCGGCTGGGTCCGCTCAGTGCGCTCCTCGAAAGAGGTTGTCTTTATCGTGCTCAACGACGGCAGCACCCTGAACGGCATCCAGATTGTTGCCGAACGTGGGCTGGCCAATTACGACGAGATCTGCCGCATCGGCACCGGCAGCGCCCTGCGGGTGGAGGGCTACCTGGTCCCTTCCCCGGGAAGCGGCCAGAACTGGGAGCTTGCGGCTAATTCGATAGAAGTGATCGGCGGAGCCGATGAAAATTACCCCTTACAGAAAAAACGCCATGGTTTCGAGTACCTGCGTAGTATTGCCCACCTGCGCCCCCGCACCAACACCTTCGGGGCGGTCTTCCGCCTCCGTTCACGCCTGGCTCAGGCGATTCACCGTTTCTTTGCCGAACGGGACTTCCTCTACGTCCATACGCCGATCATCACCGCCAGTGATTGTGAGGGTGCCGGCGAGCTGTTCCGCGTCACGACCCTGGAACCGGGCGAACGTGATTTCAGTGCCGATTTCTTCGGCCAACCAACCGGCCTGACCGTCAGCGGCCAGCTGGAGGGAGAGCTGTTTGCCCTGGCCTTTCGGGACATCTACACCTTCGGTCCCACCTTCCGTGCGGAGAATTCCAACACTGCCCGGCACGCCTCGGAATTCTGGATGATCGAGCCTGAGATGGCCTTTGCCGACCTGGCAGCCGATGCCGACCTGGCGGAGGAGTTTATCCGCTATCTCTGCCGCTTTGCCCTGGAGGAATGCGCCGAAGAGATGGAGTTTTTCGACCGTCAGATCGAGAAGGGACTGCTGGAGCGGATCAGGTCCGTGGCCGAGGCCGAGTTCGCACGAATGGACTACGGTGAGGCAATTGATCGCCTGACCCGATCAGGGTCATCGTTTTCCTACCCGGTACAATGGGGCCTCGACCTGCAGACGGAGCACGAACGTCACATCAGCGAACAGATCGTGGGCGGGCCGGTCTTTATCCTCAACTACCCGAAGGATATCAAGGCATTTTACATGCGACAGAACAGCGACGGCCGCACCGTGGCGGCCATGGATCTGCTGGTGCCAAGGGTAGGAGAGATCATCGGCGGCAGCCAGCGCGAGGAGCGCCCCGATCTGCTGGAGGCACGCATAGCCGAACTGGGCATCGCCCGTGAACCGCTCTGGTGGTACCTGGAGAGCCGGCGCTGGGGGAGCTGCCCCCATGCCGGTTTCGGCCTCGGCTTTGAGCGGCTGGTCATGTACCTGTCGGGGATGGAGAATATCCGGGACGTAATCCCCTTTCCGCGTACACCGCGCCACGCCGAGTTCTAACCGTGTTCATCTACTGTCTTGAGCTTCATCTGGCCCTCCCCTCCCGATCACTGAAGGAAAAGCGGGGCATCGTCAAGAGCATCCTGGGACGGGCACGCAACCGGTTCAACTCCGCCTGTGCCGAAGTGGACCGGCAGGATAATCCGGCCGTTGCCGTGCTGGGTTTTGTCACAGTAAGCCCGGACAAGACCATCGCCCGTGGCGTACTGGAGCGGATCGATGAGTGGGTGTACGAAGGATGGCCCGATGTGGAGATCACCGGCAGCGACATTTCCGAGGTGTGACCACGGCGGTCGGCGGCAACTGATTTTATTGACACCCCCCCTTATTTCGGGCTATATTTAAAACTTATTTCAACAACTTACGCGTCGCCCGCGTAACCGAACCGAAACCGTTTCGCTCACTGAGCCACCATATGCCGGAACAACCTGCCAACCAGGGCCAGAATACCCATACCTACCTGAGCAAACTGGGTTCGAACCTCCTCGACTCACTCCTGAAGAGGTTTTCCAATCCCCAGACCGCCCGACGCAACCGGTTTATCCTGCTGGTGGCCACGGCACTGATGTTGACGGTCCTGATCCTTCCCAGCCAGCATTTCTCGACGATCTCCTACAATGCGGGAGACATTGCCCCCTCCGATATCCGCGCCACCCGGGACTACCTGGTGGAGGACCACGCGCTGACCGAACAGCGCCGCAAGGAAGCCACCGGCAACGCCCCGGTCATCTACAACCAGAGCGACCGGGTACCGCTCTTCCTGCTTGGCAAGCTGGAACAGGCAATGACCGCGGTGAGGCAGGAGCAGGGAACCAAGAGCCGCAAGAGCCCCGAAGAGTGGCGCAAGATCCTGAGCCCCCTCCTTGACAGCGAATTGAGCGAGGGAGATATCCGTGCGCTGATCAGGGTCAAATCGAGTGAACGGTTCCTGGCGGATGCAAAGCGGCACCTGGATGAACTGTACCGTCGCCGGATTCTTCTTGACGGCAAGGTGTTCCAGACCGATGCCCGCCGGGGCGTTGAAATCCTTGATGACAACGGCCATTTTATCGGCGCCGGCGATGCGGGGACCAGCTTTACCGAGATAGCCGAGGCCCGCCGTATGGTGGCCGGGTGGGATTTCGCCGGCCTGGGCGAACCGGATGATGCGGTACGCCTCTCGGGGCTGATTGCCCGGATCCTGCTGCCGAATTTCTTCTTCAACAAAGAAAGCACCGAAGCCCGCGCGAAAGCGGCTACCGAGACCGTCAGGCCGGTGCTGTTCAAGGTACGGAAAGGGGAGATGATCGTCAGGGTCGGTGAACGGATCACTTCCGAACAGGCCCAGAAACTTCAGGCGATCTTCCAGATGCAGAACAAGGACAGCCGGTTCTTCACCGCCCTGGGCGTCTTCGGCCTGGTCCTGATCCTGTTCTATTTCCCCTACCGCTTTGCCTGCAAGAACATCCGCAAGTTCAATCCGAGCAACAAGGATATCCTGGTCATATCCCTGATCACCACCGGCACCTTCCTGGTCTTCAAGACCGCCATGCAGATCACCCACAACATCGGACCGGTCTTTCCTTCAATCGACGTCAGCAATTATTTCTACCTCTTCCCCTTCGCCGCCGGAGCCATGGTTATCCGCGTCCTGATCAACTCCGAGGTGGCCCTGGTCTACTGTGCGATCCTGGCACCGCTCCTGGGGATCATGTTCAACAACAGCATGTTCGTCGTGATCTATGCCATGATGGGGAGCATCATCGGCGCCCACGGCATGCGGCAATGTTCCGACCGGGGGATCATCTACGCCGCCGGACTGAAGATATCGGTGGTCAACCTGGCCATGGCCATTGCCTTCCAGACCTTCAGCAACACCCTCTTCACGATGCAGACGGTCTATACCGCCTTCTTCGCCCTGGTGAGCGGCGTGTTCAGCGCCGGCATCGTCTCCGGCTCCATCCCGGTAATCGAGACCCTCTTCCACTACACCACCGACATCAAGCTGCTGGAACTGGCCAACCTCAACTCCCCGCTCCTGCGCGACCTGATGATCAAGGCCCCCGGCACCTATCACCACAGCGTGGTGGTGGGCAACCTGGTTGAGGCCGCCGCCGAGGCGATCAACGCAAACCCCCTGCTGGCGAGGGTTGCAGCCTACTATCACGACATCGGCAAGGCATCAAAACCGCTCTATTTCATTGAAAACCAGGGGGGCGAAGAGAACCGGCACGACAAGCTGGCCCCCAGCATGAGCGCCCTGATCCTGATCTCCCATATCAAGGAGGGGGCGGAACTGGCCCGTGAGAAACATCTTGGCCAGCCGATCATCGACATCATCAGGCAGCATCACGGCACCGGGCTGATCAAATTTTTCTACGAACGAGCCAAGCTGCAGGCGGCAGGAACCGGGCAGACCGTGGAGGAGAAGGATTTCCGCTATCCGGGACCCAAGCCCCAGACCCGCGAGGCGGGGATCGTCATGCTGGCCGACTGCGTTGAAGCGGCTTCACGGACCCTGGTGAACCCGACCCCCGACCGGATCCAGGGGATGGTCCAGAACATCATCAACCGGATCTTTTCCGACGGCCAGCTGGATGAATGCGAACTGACCCTCAAGAACCTTCACGAGATTGCCAAGAGTTTCAACCGGATCCTGAACGGTATCTTCCACCACCGCATCGACTACCCCGAACCGGTCCACAAAGGGAGCGGCAAGAAGGCCGAGATCACTACTTCCGCGGGCGACGGCGCCCCGACAGAAAACGGAGCACCCCGCCATGCAGATACTCCTGAACAATCGCCAGCGAAAACATCCGATCCACCCCCGCCAGTTAAAAAAGGCGGCGGAGAGGATCTTAAGCGCCTTGGGATGTCCTGAAGACACGGAGCTTTCCGTCACGATCACCGGCGACCGTTCCATCAGGGTCATCAACCGGGAGTACCTGGGAAAGGACCGCCCCACCAATGTCATCTCCTTCTCCCAGCATGAAGGAGAAGGCCCCGGCATGATGCCCCAGATGCTGGGGGATGTGATCATATCGGCGGAGACCGCTGCCCGCGAGGCCGAACAGGGGGGGATTCCCCCGTTTGAGCGGCTCTGTTTTCTACTCATGCACGGCACCCTGCATCTCTGCGGCTACGATCATGAACGGAGCGGCGACGTCGAAGCGGCCAGGATGGAAAAAAAGGAAGGTGAGATATTCAGAATTCTGAAGAGGGAAGGGTTGTCAAACCCACCCGTTTCATAGATTCAGCCAACTGCGCCATCGAGGGGATCCTCCACGCCGCGCGCACCGAACGCCACATGCGGAGCCACTTCATCGCCGCCCTTGGGGTGATGCTGGTTGCCCTGTTCCTTCATATATCCCCTGTGGAGTTTGGACTGCTTGCCCTGTCGATTCTCTTCGTCCTCTTTGCCGAGTTGATCAATACGGCGGTGGAGGCAACGGTCGATCTGGTGTCGCCCGAATTCCACCCCCTGGCCAAGATCGCCAAGGATACCGCCGCCGGTGCGGTCCTGGTGGCGGCCTGCGGCGCCGGGATCATGGGATACCTGATCCTGGCAAAATATATCCTGCCGCACTACGGAAAGGTGCTGACAATGTTTGGTTCCCCCTCCGATCTCGGTACTGTGGTGTCGATCCTGATCGTAACCATTGTCGTAATTATCATCAAGAGCCTGAGCGGAACCGGGACCCCGCTGCACGGCGGTGTACCCAGCGGCCATGCGGCGGTTGCCTTTTCCATCGCCACCGCGGTCTCCCTGAATACGGCCGATCCGCTGATCTCACTGCTCTGCTTTGCCATGGCGACCATGGTCAGCCATTCACGACTGCTGATGCGCATCCACAGCGGCAAAGAGATCGTGATCGGCTCGCTGGTCGGCTCCGGCATCACCATCATTGTGCTGCTGGCCTTCAGGTACCTGGGCTGACCGGGGCCGGAACAATCGAACCACCCATTGTAGCCCAGTATTTATTTTAACGGAGGATGAGAACCTTGGAAGAAGGCGGCAGTAAGAAGTCCGGGATTATCGAACTGGTCAGCCGGTTCATGACCGGACGGAAAAAGATCACCGAAGAGGAGATCCACGACTTCATCGAGGCCAGCGAGGAAGAGGGCTTCGTCAACGAAGAGGAGAGCGAGATGATCCGCTCGATCTTCTCCCTGCGCACCACCGTAGTGCGCGAGATCATGGTACCTCGCACGGATATGGCCTGCGTCTCGGTCGAGTCCGGCATCAGGGAACTGCTGGAGACCATCATCCGCTGCGGACACTCCCGCATCCCGGTGTACGAGCAGACCGTGGACAACATCATCGGCCTCATCTATGCCAAGGACCTGCTTAAATGCTGGGGCGAGGACGAGGCGGAGATCAAGGTGCGCAGCATCATGCGGGTTCCCTACTTCATACCGGAGACCAAGGACCTGGAGCAGCTACTGCAGGAGTTCAAGCGGAAGCGGGTCCATCTGGCCATCGTCATCGACGAATACGGCGGCACCTCGGGCCTGGTGACTATTGAGGATCTGCTGGAGCAGATCGTCGGGGACATCCAGGATGAGTACGACAGCGAGGAGGCGCTCTTCACCGTCAACAGCGACGGTTCCGTCAACGCCGATGCCCGCATGCCGGTGGAGGAGCTTGAGGAACTGTTTGACATCAGGATTGAGCGGGACAAGTTTGATTCGGTGGGGGGGTTGATCTTCCATCTGAGCGGCAAGATCCCCTCCATCGGCGATATTATTGAAGGGGACGGCCTGCGCCTGACGGTCCTGGATGCCGACGAGCGCAAGATCAAGAAGGTATGTATCGCCCGGTCCGGCTCCGGCGGCGAATCTGTTCAGGAGAGCGAATGACGCTACGCTTTCTGCCGCAACCGCTGGCGGGCTGCTTCGACCGTCCGGGAATTCTTGCCATTCTTTCAGGTGTGCTGGTAGCTCTCTCCTTTCCGAAGGCCGGGCTCTCCTTTCTGGCCTGGGGGGCCCTGGTTCCGCTCCTGACCGCCCTGGAAGGGGTTTCGCTGCGTACCGCGTTCCGCCTCGGCTTCACCTGCGGTCTGACCGCCTATATCGGTATCCTCTACTGGATCAACATCGTCATCACCTATTACGGCCATCTTCCCTGGGCTGCCAGCATCCCGCTCTACCTGGTCCTGGCGGCTTGGCTCGGCCTGTTCTACGGATTTTCGACCCTGGTGGCAAGGGCGGGGGAGCAGGCCGGCGTCAAGTCCGCCTTTACCCTCCCGGTGGCATGGGTGGCGGCTGACCTGCTCCGTTCTGTTCTCATGACCGGTTCTCCCTGGGCCATGCTGGGGCACAGTCAGTACCGGATTCTGCCGCTAATCCAGATTGCCGACCTCTGCGGTGTCTTTGGCGTCACCCTGCTGATCATCCTGGCTAACGTGGTTTTCTACCGTGCCCTGCGGGCGGTATCCGGCGCCGGTGTACCCTACCCGGTCAAGAGCGCCCTGGTGCTGCTGCTGTTCTTTGCCGGCACCCTCTTCTACGGATTCAACAGACTCACCGACGGCAAAACGGCTACTACGCCCCCCCTGCGGGTCGCGCTGATCCAGGGCAACATCCCGCAGGATGTGAAGTGGAGTCCCGCCTTCCAGGACAATACCATCGCCATCTACGACCGGCTGACCCGCGAAGCTGCCAGGGGGGGGGTGGACCTGGTGGTCTGGCCGGAAAGTGCGGTCCCCTTCTTCTTTCAGGATGACCCGCAACGGTCGGCACAGATCAAGGGGCTGGCCCGGGAGCTTTCCACCAGCCTGCTGATCGGCAGCCCGGCCCATGAACTGCGCAACGACAAACGGACCTTTCTCAACAGCGCCTTCATGATCTCCCCCACCGGTGAGGTTACCGGCCGGAGCGACAAACTGCACCTGGTCCCCTTCGGGGAATATGTGCCGCTGGGACGGTTCTTCCCGTTCATCAGCAAGATGGTGGCGGGGATCGGTGATTTTTCCCCGGGCGAACAGGCGGTCACCCTGGAGGCAGCCGGGACCCGCATCGGCACCATGATCTGCGCCGAGGCGGTCTTCCCTGAAATTGCCCGCGCCTATGTCAACAACGGCGCGCGGATACTGGCAAACATCACCAATGACGCCTGGTTCGGACGTTCCTCAGCCCCCTACCAGCACCTCTCCATCGCCTCGTTCCGGGCCGTAGAGACCCGTACCCCGTTGATCCGGGCAGCCAACACCGGCATTACTGCCATCGTGGACCGGAACGGCTACATCACCAGCATGACCGGGCTCTTCGTGGAAGGGTTCCGGATCGGCGAGGTGAGGCCGGGGAGTGGCGATTCGCTCTATCTCAGGATCGGCGACACCTTTGCCTGGCTCTGCGTGCTGGTCTCCTTCGCAATCGCTGGACTGGGATGGCTGAAACGAAACACTACGTCTCAAGATTTGAATAAAACTGATTAACCAGCGAAAGGCATTTGAAACACGGAGCACACTGAGGACACAGAGCAAAATCCGAGAGTTTCATATCGAAAGTTTTTTTGCTCCACAAGCGGTTTACAGGCAGTTAGTCTCAACAATGTGAGGTCTCCGTGTTCTCCGTTACTCCGTGTTATTCAACTGCCGTATAAATGATTTATCAACCAGAAAAGGGGAATCACCCATGTTTCGAGAAGAAGTTGCCCGCCTGAAGGACTATGAAGAACGGATCGCCAAGCTCCGGGGGTCTCTTTGACATAGATGCCAAGCGGGAATCGATCCAGGAGATCGAATCCATCATGTCTGTTCCCGGTTTCTGGGATGATGCCGCCAAGTCGCAGCACATCGTCAAGGAACGCACGACCCTGGAGAAGGTCGTCCAGATGTGGGACGGCCTGGTCCGTCAGGCTGACGATGTCAGGGTCATGATCGAGCTGGGCGAAGAGGCCCAGGACACGGAGTCACTGGCCGAAGCGGCCGAGATGAACACCCGGCTGCAGCAAGGGGTGGAGGCGGCCGAGTTCCAGCGCATGCTCTCCGGCCCCCATGACCGCAACTCATGCTTCATCACCATCAACCCCGGCGCCGGCGGCACCGAATCCCAGGACTGGGCCGAGATGCTGCTGC
>CAZSTJ010000101.1:0-12263 GCA_964609805.1 uncultured Geobacter sp.
CCCAAGCCGGGAAGAGAAGCGGCGCTGCCCCGTGGCCGCAGAAGAAGGAGAGTTCGCGGCGGAACTCCTCGGCGCTATCCTGGTCAGGGGTCAGCACCAGCAGGGCGCCGGAGTGTGCCCGCAGCAGCTCGGCAAGCACGAAGGGGGGGGCGGAACCCTTCAGGCCCGGGATGACGATGCGGCGGTCCTTCCGGCGCAGGGCGGCCAGGATATCGATTGTCTGGGGCAACAGTGCGGGTGATCTGCTCATGGAAACGACAGGGTGGAACGGCCGGGGTTCATTTGCGGGGACTTGCCTTGATCTTGGGCTTGCCGTCCTCCACCACGACGCGGAAGATCACGTTGGAGGTGCCCAGTTTAGCGGCCAGTGCGGCCTTGTTCTTTTCCAGGGTGGCGGCAACCATCTCGATGCTCAGTTTGTCCACCGGCATATTGCAGGCCTTGCGGGCCTCGCGCAGTTCGATGTAGATCCGGTCCAGTTCCGGATCAACCGGTGGTGTCTTATGCTGTTCCTCGTGCTTGCCATTGCCGTTATGCTTCTGGCGCTGGTGCAGGTCATGGATGAAACGGTCCCGGGAGTACTTCCCCTCTTCGATCTGCCGCAGGATGCGGTTCCAGTGTTCGCGGTAGGTATTGAGGCGGGCCACCAGCATGTTGTACTTGTGCTTGTACATGGTGTTGTTGATGGGCACCCCGTTGTAGCGACGCACCATCCGGTCGACGGCGTTCATCAGCTGCAGCGGCTCGCGCTTCTCAAGCCCCACGAAGTACTGCTCGTAACGGGTGATCAGTTCCTTGAGCTCGTTCTCGAGTATGTTGAGATCCTCGGCGATGGCCATTGGGAACCCTTTCAGACAGTCACGTACCAAGAAGTGAAAAACTATACCCAAGCAGGCAAGGTATGTAAAGTCTTAACTCTTTTTGAGCTGCGCTAATGGCTTGACGGTCGCAAACGCATCGAATAGTATCAGGCGCACCTGAATAGGAAACAAAACAAATTTGACATTCACGGAGTCGGTCCCATGGAAAACGTTGCCGCCGTCATCCTTGCCGCGGGCAAGGGAACCCGTATGAAATCCAACCTGGTAAAGGTGCTGCATCCGGCAGCAGGCAAGCCGATGATCGAGTGGCCGGTGGCCGCGGCCCGGGCTGCGGGTGCCGATCCGATCGTCCTGGTGGCAGGACATCAGGCCGATGCAGTCAAGGCACAGTATGCCGCCGCTGCGGATATCCGGATCGCCCTGCAGGAGGAACAGCTGGGGACCGGCCATGCCGTTGCCTGCTGCCGCCAGCAGCTGGCCGGTTTCGACGGGACGGTGCTGATCCTCTGCGGTGATACACCGCTGCTGCGGGCTGAGACCCTGCAGGGGCTGATCGCCTACCACCGGGAACAAAAGGCCGCCCTGACGGTATTGACGGCAGAGTTGGCGAACCCCTTCGGTTACGGCCGGGTTGTGCGGGGAGCCGACGGCGGGGTGCTGCGGATCGTCGAACAAAAGGACGCCACCCCTGAGGAACAGGCGGTACGGGAGATCAACAGCGGCATCTACTGCATGGAGGCCGGCTTCCTCTTCGACAACATCGACCGGATCGGCAGCGACAACGCCCAGCAGGAGTACTACCTCACCGACCTGGTCTCCCTGGCGGTGGAGCAGGGGGTGACCTGCCTGGCACTCCGTACCGACGATGCCGACGAGATCATGGGGGTGAACGACCGTGCCCAGCTGGCCGAGGCGTCGCGCATCCTGCGGGGGCGCATAAACCGGGACCTGATGTTCTCGGGTGTGACGATTGTCGACCCGGCCCAGACCTATATTGACCACGGGGTGGTCATTGGTGCCGACAGTACGGTCTATCCCAATTGCCGGATCAGCGGCGCTACAACCATCGGTTCCGGCTGCACGGTTGATCAGGGGGTCTCCATTGCCGACTGCACCATCGGCGACGGTTGCCACATCAAGGCAGGTTCGGTGCTGGAGGGGGCCACGGTCATGAAGGATGTGGCGATTGGCCCCATGGCCCATCTGCGCCCCGGTTCGGTCCTCCACGATCACGTCAAGATCGGCAACTTCGTGGAGACCAAGAAGATCGTCATGGGGGTGGGGTCCAAGGCCTCGCACCTGACCTACCTGGGTGATGCCGAGATCGGCAGTGACGTCAACATCGGCTGTGGCACCATCACCTGTAACTATGACGGCATCAACAAGCACAAGACCGTCATCGGCGATCAGGTCTTCATCGGCAGCGATGTGCAGCTGGTGGCCCCGGTCACCGTGGGGCGCAATTCCCTGGTGGCCGCCGGCACCACGGTGACGGTCGACGTCCCCCCCGATTCCCTGGCCCTTTCCCGGGTGCCTCAGGTCAACAAGGTAGGGTGGAGGCTGAAGAAGAAATAAGTATGAAGGATGAATTATGAAGTATGAAATTTCATAATTCATCCTTCATACTTCATAATTTAAAAGGTTTCCCCATCGCATGTCCAGCTACCTCCTCATCAACCCGCTCTCCGGCTCCTATTCCCGCGCCCTGCACGACGAGATCCTCGCCTCGCTGCAGGGCGTCGGTGTTTCCGTTGCTTCTCATACGGTCACCGGTCCCGACGATGCCCGCCGGGTGTGCGCCGAAATAGAGGCTGAGGCCGAGCGGCCGCTGGTGATCGTAGCGGGGGGCGACGGCACAGTTAACGCCGTGGTGAACGGCCTTTCACCGGGGCGGTCCACGCTGGCGGTCCTGCCGGTGGGAACGGCCAATGTCCTGGCACTGGAGGTGGGGATTGCATCGGTGGATGACGGCATACGTCGCATTGCGGCCGGGAATACAAAGCCCCTGACGGCGGGGACCATTATCACCACCGACGGGCAGGTCCGGCGGTTCCTGCTCATGGCCGGTATCGGCCTGGACGGTGAGATCGTGCGGAGGGTGCAACTCAAGGAGAAGCGTCTGCTGGGGAAGGGTGCCTACCTCCTCTCGGCCCTGCGCTGCCTGGGTGATTGGCCCCGC
Source organism: uncultured Geobacter sp. (assembly GCA_964609805.1). Classification (GTDB taxonomy): domain Bacteria; phylum Desulfobacterota; class Desulfuromonadia; order Geobacterales; family Pseudopelobacteraceae; genus CAIPTY01. The sequence continues at coordinate 3,001 of CAZSTJ010000101.1, forward strand.
GAGCGGTTCATCCTGCGGGTTGACGGGCGGGAAGTGGCGTGCCATTCAGCCATCGTCAGTAATATCTCCCGCTACGGCGGCAGCACAGTCCTTCTGCCGGGGGGCGACCTTTCTGACCCACATCTGGACATCTTCTGCATCACTGCCACGAGTCGCCGCGCTTATCTGCGAATCATCGCCGATGCTCTGGCAGGACGTCCCTGCCGGGATGATCAGGTTACGCTGCTGCGGGGGGCGGAGATCGAGGTCGCGGGGGAACGTGCGATCCAGTTGGATGGGGATTACTACGGTACTGCGCCGGTGCGGATCTGGGTTGATCCTGAATTTGCGCGGATCGTGGTGTAGGAGGGAGCGGAGTCGGTCATGACCTGCGCGGCCTTGTTTGCCGCACAGCGTCTACGCCGTTGTTGAATGCCTTTCTATTGGGCTGAACCTCTGGCGCAGCCTTCGTCCGACATGGAATGTAGCGAGTCCCAAGGCCAACGGCGCAAGGAGTTTTGGCCAATCGGTGTTGTCGAGAATTATTTTCATCGGTTCTTTCACGTTGTTGTATCTTGACATGTCCCAGAGTATGAGCGTTGGCATGATTATGTTCAACAGGAGCAGGACAAAAGAAGTGCCGAGGAGGGTTACAGGTGTGAAAATTGCGGCGACAGCAACAGCCAGGATCACGACAAGCCAATCGGCATAGAGACTCCAACCAAGTAAGACCGGCACAACACCGCCTAATCCCGTCATTACAGCGTAGCCTCCCAAAGACCTTTTCCAATTCCGCTCATCTTTTGTTCCCATAACGTGGTCGAACAGCGGTGGGAGAAACGTGCACAGCAAAATGGTAATCAGGCTTCCATAAACAGCTATCATTTTTTACCTTCCATCCCAACGGGGTCGAGGCGCAGCGGCGAAGCGTCAGCGTAGCCCGTCTGCCGCCGAGTGGTTGAGCATAATTACGCTAAATAATTAATCCATTTTCCTAAAAATAAAGCTGATCCTATAGTCAATACACCTAATAGCATTCCAATTATTCCTAATGCATGATTTTTTCTATTATTCATTGTTGGTCTTAATGCAATGAGACCTGAAACAATGCTTGTTGCACCAGCAGATAAAAGTACGATCCATATGAGCAAAACTGTTGCAAAACCTAAAAAATCATATTTTGGCAATATCTTGGCAATCATAGTGATTATAACAAAACCTGTAGGTGCCGAGAATATTGATACAATAGCAGCACTTGGCTCATTTTCTGTATCTTGATAAAGACCTAACAATAGCCCGCAAGAATCACAAAATTTAGCTGTATCATCACATAATGCCTTACAGGACGGACATATTGTCACTTTGATATCTTCCATAATTGCCTCGACTCGTTATTGAACAGTTTCCGTATATAAGTAATTTGTTACCAATATAGGTAATAAACTACTTATATAAGTAGTTTATGTGATGGCCTATATAAGTAATTTTTCCTGCCAGCCTTAACGATCCAACCTTCTGCCCGGGATCCCAAATTCCTACAATTGATCAAGCCACATGCCTGATATTTACCTGGCAGCCGGCCCGGATTATTGCACCGTGTCTCTCGATTCAGGCCGTTTTAACGCGGCGATACATTAAAATCAAGCGTAATTTCAGGTGGTTATTGTCGATGTGCTGTGTCCAGTTTCTGGATGTGCGGTCAATTGCACTTGTAATTTCAGCAGGTTAGTAAAACGTCCAGAAACTGGACATTGTTCGTAACGTGCTGAATTCTCACTGTTTGTAATAGGATGTGATCTGGGGAATTATTTTTGACGGGTATGAAAAAAACGGCTTGGGGCCGACAGGTGGGCTGCTGATGCGGAGTATGATGCGGGCTTCTTTGTTTTCTTGTGGCACGTACCATGGGGGGCTACACAGGTGCCTGTATCACCGGTACACCTCGCGTCGGTGCCCCACCTTCACCACCCACACCGTCAACTCGCCATCCTGGATGGAGTAGATGATCCGGTAATTCCCTTGACGGATGCGGTAGCGCTCTTGCCCTGAGAGCCTTTCGCTCCCCGGTGGCCGCGGATCATGGGCCAGACTGCCGATCCTCTCCATGATCCGCCGCAGGTCCTGCGCCGGGATGCCGGCCAGATCCTTTCTGACTGATTCCTTGAAGAAAATACTATAGTCGGCCATCGGCCTTCAGCTCCTTCAGCAGGGCTTCGTAGGTGATGACCGGTTCATGCACACGCTCCGCGAACGCCGCCAGGTCTTCGGCATCTTCAGCCAGCGACTGGCGGACCGCCTCGTTTACGATGTCGGATACGCTGCGCGATGTTTCCAGCGCCTTGTGCTGCAAGGCCCGATGCATGGCGGGATCGAGGTAAATCGTGGCGCGTTTGGCAAGATTTCCCATGGTGTTTGAACCTCCTGATGACACTATAACGTCATGACGTTGTGACGTCAATCAGCCTTTGGGTCGTCAATGGATTATAAATCCTGTTTTTACCGGAATGGGGTGGTGCGGAAGGGGTGGGGGGATGCGTTTGTTGCCACGTTGTGACATGTCAATCAGGTCGGATTCTGAAGGGCTCACCGTTGATGAATCGTCACATCAGCCCAACTGTTCGATATTCCTGAAGCAGATCTGCTGATACGCATACAGTTGGGCTTCTTCCGGTAACATCCACGTATTGTCTTCGAGAAGATACTCGACAAGCCTGATGTACAGCTGCCGGTCTTCCAAAGACAACTCGTCTATGTCTATAGCAGGATGTTTGTTAGGGAATACAGGCATTGTCGGTCATTCCCGCTTCTGGCGGTTTCAAGCCGGATCATTACTTCACGCTGATTCCTCAGAATACTTCCAGTCCTCGTTGATGACATGATGCAGCAGCCAGTTTCCGAGCATGACTATCAGCTCCTTGGTGGCTTCGAGGTTGTTGCCGTTGTAGTTCGTCCGCAGTGTCTCTATCTCATGCGTGAACACTTTGTGTGTTTCGATGTGGCGGTCGATTTCCTGATAGCCTCTTTCTCGCATGTACTGTTCTTCAGCTGCAATATGAAAGTTCGCAAGGGTTGACAGTTCTTCGATAATCGGGAGGGCATATTCAACTTCCAGAGAGTTCATCATGTTTTCGTACGCCCTGTTAAGAATGTCAAACATCTGTCGGTGATGATTGTCCAGTTCGGCGTGGTTTACGGAATACTCTTGAATCCATTTCAGTAATGGCATAGGCAATTTCCCTCGACCCTGTGCTTGCATCTCTCAAAATTAAATCTGCATATTGTCTGCCATCAAGTCCAAAAGAAAGGAGCAAGTTTGCAACTGCTAGTTATTATTATGAAATGAGCAGGTGTCTCGTGTTGGCAGGTATGGATTGCAGTTGGATTCAAAGGTTGCAGAATGTGAGCTCTCCGTCATTTAACCTGCCGTAGTGATACGGCGAGACATTACTGTTGTCATGAATGCATGTTCTGAACGACGGCTCTGAAATAACATACCGGTGTCACAATGTTCTCCATCTCATTGGTGAAGTCGCTTCAAACCGATGCCGGACTGTGCTATATTTTAATGTCACCCCGAGTTGTGTCGTTCATGGTTCGATAGATCACCACGAACGGCATCGCTCTCGAATCCAATGGACAGCATCGGCCCGTTCGCCCTGAGGTATCGAAGGCAGGCAGGCTAGTGAAAGTTTACATAAGGACCTTCACCCATGGCACACGACAAGATCATCATCAAGGGCGCCTGCGAGCATAATCTCAAATGCATCGACGTTGAAATCCCCCGCGACCAGCTGGTCGTCATCACCGGTATCTCCGGCTCCGGCAAGTCGACCCTGGCCTTCGACACCATCTATGCCGAAGGGCAGCGAAGATACGTGGAATCCCTCTCGGCCTACGCCCGCCAGTTCCTGGAGCAGATGGAGAAGCCGGATGTGGAGTCCATCGAGGGGCTTTCCCCGGCCATCTCCATCGAGCAGAAGACCACCAGCAAGAATCCCCGCTCCACCGTCGGCACGGTGACGGAGATCTACGACTACCTGCGCCTCCTCTTTGCCCGGGTCGGCCATCCCCACTGTACCTCCTGCGGCAAGGAAATCACCTCCCAGACCGTCTCCCAAATGGTGGACCAGATCATGGCCTTGCCGGGGGGGACGAAGCTGACCCTTCTCTCCCCCATGATCCGCGGCCGCAAAGGGGAGTACAAGAAGGAACTGAACCAGCTGCGCAAGGAGGGCTTCACCCGCGTGATCGTGGATGGCCGGATGGTGGAACTGGCCGAAGAGATCGAGCTGGACAAGAAGAAGAAACACGATATCGATATCGTGGTGGACCGGCTGGTGGTGAAGGACGGCATCCAGCGCCGCCTGGCCGATTCCCTGGAAACCGCCCTGCACCATGCGGAGGGGGTGGTGAAGGTGGAGACTGTGCGCCCCGCCACCGATGAGCCGGCCGAGGGTGGGGGAAAGAAAAAAGAACCCAAGCCCGAGGTTCTGATCTTCTCCGAGAAGCTGGCCTGCATCACCTGCGGCATCTCCTACCAGGAAATCACACCCCGACTCTTCTCCTTCAACAATCCCCATGGCGCCTGCCCCGACTGTACCGGCCTGGGAACCCGCATGTACTTTGACGCCGAACTGGTCATTCCCAATCCGGAACTGTCGCTGCGGGAAGGGGCCATCGCCCCGTGGGAGAAGCGCCTCTCCGGCTGGTTTCACCTGATCCTGGAGGCGCTTGCCAAGGCCTACAAGTTCGATATCCGCACCCCCTACAAGGATCTGCCGAAATCCGTGACAGACGTGATCCTGAACGGCTCCAAAGGGGAGAAGGTGGAGTTCTGGTGGGAGGAGGACGGCGGCCGCAAGCATACCTATCAGAAGGAGTTCGAGGGGGTGCTGAACAACCTGCAGCGCCGCTGGAGCGAGACGGAATCGGACGCCGCCCGGGAGGAGCTGGAGAAGTACATGAACGTCATGCCCTGCCCGACCTGCCACGGGGCGCGGCTGCGTCCCGAGGCGCTCCACGTGCTGGTGACCGGCCGCACCATCCGCGATGTGACCGCTCTCTCCATCCGGGACTGCCTGACGTTCTTCGAGGGGATGGAGCTGTCGGACAAGGAGAAAGAGATCGCCCGACGCATCCTCAAGGAGGTCAGGGAGCGGCTCTCCTTCCTGGTCAACGTGGGGCTGGACTACCTGTCACTGGACCGCACCTCCGGCACCCTCTCCGGTGGCGAGGGGCAGCGGATCCGTCTGGCGACCCAGATCGGTTCGTCGCTGGTGGGGGTGCTCTACATCCTGGATGAACCCTCCATCGGCCTGCACCAGCGGGACAATTCCCGGCTGCTGGCAACCCTCAAGCGGCTGCGGGACATCGGCAACACAGTGCTGGTGGTGGAGCATGACGAGGAGACCATCCTGGAGGCTGATCACCTGATCGATATGGGACCGGGGGCCGGCGTCCATGGCGGGGAGGTGGTGGCCCAGGGGACCCCGGCGGAGGTGATGCGGCATCCCGAGTCCCTCACCGGAAAATACCTCTCCGGCGAACTGGTCATCGAGGTGCCCCGGAAGCGGCGCAAGGGGAACAAAAAGATCACCATCGTGGGGGCGTCGGAGAACAACCTCAAGGATGTGACCGTGGAGATCCCGCTGGGGGTGATGACCTGCGTCACCGGGGTCTCCGGCTCGGGCAAGTCGACCCTGGTGATCGACACCCTCCACAAGACCCTTTCCCAGCGGCTCTACCGCAGCCGGGAGAAGGCGGGAGCGGTGAAGGACGTGCTGGGGCTGGAGCACCTGGACAAGGTTATCAACATCGACCAGTCCCCCATCGGCCGCACCCCCCGTTCCAACCCGGCCACCTACACCGGGGTCTTCGGCGACATCCGCGATCTCTTCTCCAACCTGCCGGAATCGAAGCTACGCGGCTACAAACCGGGGCGCTATTCCTTCAACGTCAAGGGAGGACGCTGCGAGGCCTGCTCCGGCGACGGCATCATCAAGATCGAGATGCACTTCCTGCCGGATGTGTACGTGGAGTGCGAGGTCTGCAAGGGGGCGCGCTACAACCGGGAGACCCTGGAGGTGCTCTACAAGGGGAAATCCATCGCCGAGGTCCTCGCCATGACCGTCTCCCAGGCGCTGGAGTTCATGGGGGCGATCCCCCGCATCAAGAACAAGCTGAAGACCCTGGAGGAGGTGGGGCTGGGGTACATCACCCTGGGGCAGTCGGCCACTACCCTTTCGGGGGGCGAGGCCCAACGGGTGAAGCTGGCCAAGGAGCTGTCCCGCCGCGCCACCGGCCGCACGGTCTACATCCTGGACGAGCCGACCACCGGCCTCCACTTCGCCGATATCGCCAAGCTGCTGGACGTGCTGCAGAAGTTGGTGGAGGGGGGGAACAGCATCGTCATCATTGAGCATAACCTGGATGTGATCAAGACCGCCGACTGGATCATCGACCTGGGGCCGGAGGGGGGCGACCGGGGTGGCGAGATCATCGCCGCCGGCACGCCGGAGCAGGTGGCGAAGGTGACGAGGTCCTACACCGGGCAGTATTTAAGGAAGATGCTGTAACTGCAGCAGCACGGGCGCTCTCCCGAAACCGGGTGAAGCGCCCGTACTGATTGGTTTGTCGTGTCACTGCCCGTCCCGGGCGTCATTCCACGCTGTCGTCGGTTTTCCTCTGCTGTTCGCCGGATACCAGCATTTCGGCAAAGGCCAAATCCTCTTCCGCCACCATGATCTCCTTGATCAGGGGCTTTTCCTGCAGTATGCGCATGGAATATTCGATGCCACCCTGCTTGAGGGCCCACTCGACATTTCTTAAATCGAAGTCGTTCACGGAATCATAAAAGCGTGCCATGTTGACACCCCCATTCCGGCAATTCTGCCGCGACCAATCCACTTCATTCTCTGTAGAGATATGATATCATGAACCGGCCGGGCAATGATATGCCTGATCAGGATCCCTGGTTGTAATGAAAGCAGGTGATGGTGTGAGAAACATCCCCGATTTTCCGCTGCAGGTCTTTTATGACGGTTCCTGTGCGGTCTGCGCCCTGGAGATCAAACGGTACCGGGACATGGATCGTGACGGCCGGCTGAATATCATTGATATCAGTGCCCCCGGTTTTGAAACGGCAGGGTGGGGCATCAGTCAGAGTGATTTCATGCGTGAGCTACACGTCATCGACCGGAACGGGACCGTCTATCGGGGCGTTGATGCGTTCGCGGCCATCTGGCTGGCATTTCCGGAGTCGTCCCTGCCGAGGCTCCTCGCTCGCCTCATCCGCCTGCCGGTCGTGGACCCGCTGGCGCGTCTCGGTTACCGCATCTTCGCCCGGTTCCGCCGGTATCTGCCGAAGCGTGCCGCCTGCGCCGGAGACAACTGCCGCATCGGTCACTAAGGACCGGTGCAAATTAGGGGATAGACTCAGAACGGAGAACACGGTATATCTTGCCGGTGATGGCAGCCGCTCCGGCTGTCGGTCCTTATCCCCGCAAGGAGTAATAATTCCCATGCTGCGAATTGTGGTCCTGATATCAGCTGCCGGCCTCCTCTCTCTTGCCGGCTGTGCCTCACCAACTCTGCAGGCCCGCCATGTCCTGGTGGAGAAGGGGAGTGGCGTTGTGGCCATCCCGATTTCGTCACGCAGCTATGAGGAACGTGCCCGGGGCAGGGCCGTCGATCTGATCCGGGATAAGTGCGGCCCGGTGTACACGATCACCCGCGAGGAAGAGGTGGCGGTCGCTGATATCGAGGAGGTAACGGTCAAGAACGAACTGGCGTTCAATTCCAGCAAGACGATTGTCAGGGGGAAGAAACTCGAATACCGGCTGACCTATGTCTGCCGGTAATGCCGGCAGAGGTTCTGCGATGGCGTCTCACATATTCCCGTCGGTTATCACCGGCCTTCCTCACGATGGAAGGCCGTTTTTGTTTCACCTGTGCCCCCCATCATGGTTCTACCGACATCCTTCTCGATGGTATATAATGACTCAGGTGAACCTATGAAACTGCTCAGAACGAGAATATGGCACTGGCGTGATATCGGCCTGCTGAAGGTGAGCGCCCTGTTGGCAGGGATGGCAGTGGGGGCGTATTTTCATCAGTATGTGGGACAACATGCGTGGGTAGTTGTCATCGCCGCGCTGCTGCTTGCCATGAGGCCGGCCGCCGCATACTGGAAGGATTCCGATTGAGTGAACGTCTGCCGGACGTCAGAGCCAGAGCTTGACTCTTCCTCATGGTTGAGTATTATGTGCCATCAATTATTAGAGGCAGCTCGTGGGAGTGATTTTGTGCCGATCGTCAAGTGGATTGACAGTTTCAGCCTTGGGGTAGAGGTCATTGATGCACATCACCGCCACCTGGTTGATCTGCTCAACAGGGTCTATGATGATGTGACCAGTGGCGAGCCGGTTACCCATATCGAAGCTGTCCTTTCGGAATTGTTCGATTATGCCACCTACCATTTTGCGACCGAGGAAGCGTGGATGAGGGAGATGGCGTATGAAGGGCTGGAAGGACACGCCAGGCAGCACCTCATGTTTACGGAGCGGCTGACTGAGCTGGTGAATGATTACCATGAGGGGTTGGAAGGGATGAATATGGAGGTTTTTTCGTTCCTGACCCGCTGGTTATTGGACCACATGCTTGAAGCAGACAGGGATATCATACGCCGCGCAATTGAGTGCGATTATTCCGGCATGAAATTCGACTGAACACTCTTGAGAAATATACCCGCCACCACAAAAGGCCTTCCGTTATCCGGAAGGCCTTTTGTGGTGGAAGGGGTTGGTCTCGTTTTCGCAGGGCCACAGGGGGGACCGTCGCCGCAAACAGACAGTTTACTGGGGGCGGTGTTACGAGTGCCGATTCACGATGTGCCCCTGATGGTATGGTGCAGGATCTCGCGGTGTATCTCTTTCAAAGAATTCATAATTTCTTTGGTAAGAGATTTTTTCTCCGGGATCATATTCAATTTATTGTTGAAGTCGTTGGCGGCGATCCTCAGGAGCAATTCCGTGCTGGCACCTATCCTTTCGGCTTCGATGTCTTCCTTGACGGCAACGGTGATAAGCTTGAGGTTTTCAAGCGTCACGAGGTCTTTTTCTATGTCGGTCTTGTACTGCTGGATACTGGTTTTCTCGAGGTGTTCCCTCAGTGCCTGCTGGACTTCATTGCATGCCGTACTGATGCCGTCGAGCAGCACGAAATCGGACTTCAAATGTTTAATTGTCATGCCTCAGACCCTTCACCGTGCGAGATGTGTTGTGCAC
>CAZSTJ010000102.1:0-12260 GCA_964609805.1 uncultured Geobacter sp.
GGCAGCGAAACAAGGCGATGGGCAAACAACTGTGACGGTAGACAGAGGACGGTCCGCAGTGGCGTACGGATGCCGGCCGCAACGGTGCGCGCGACGTCAGCCAGGGTGTCCCCACCGTCGAGCGCAAAGACGGCCGCCCCCCCCAGCACGGCAGAACGTCCGGAAAGGGTGAAACGTGCTGCGGTCACCGCGCGATCATCTATGGATACTATCAGATATTCCATATGGTTCCGTTGTTCTTCGGTCAGTATTCCTGCCAGGAGAGCGTCTCGGGGGTCCCGCCGGAAAAGCGGAAGACCGCTTCCACCCGCCGGGCGCTCTCCTTGACCCGGGCAATGGAGGTAATCCTGAACAGCGCCCCCTTGACGCTGGTCTTGCCGGCGAGCTTCTGGGATATGGCTTCCGCTCCGGGGATCCTCGAAAGTTCTCCGGGGGATTTAAACGGCTTGAGCCGGCGCTCTTCTATAATACGCTCCGCCATCCGCTCGTCAATGCCGTCATCCAGGGCAGCGAGGACCTCCCTGGGGGCGGTGTTGATATTGACCTGCGACAGGGGCGCGCCGGGCTGGTCGGCATACAGGGTCACAAACGGGGCCAGCCGCATCGCCCCCTCCGGCGTGAATCCCTTTACCAGCGACAGCTCCACCAGGGTAGCCAACTTGCCGTTGCGGGGAGAATAGGGACGCTTCAGGCTCCGGTAATACACCGTCTCCGCGCCGCCGGACCTGGTCTGGTCATCACTGTCCTGCCAGTCTGCCAGGCTGCTCCAGACCTCATCCGGCAGTTGCAGCCGTTTGCCAAGCCTCTTGAGGGCGGCCAGGGTAAAGGCCTCTGTCTCGCCGATCGGCAGGACCAGGCTGTTGATGTTGAGCCGGCCGCTCTCTTCGGTAATCGTGACTTCTATGCTGCCGGTCTCGTCATCAAGCTTGATCGGGGTTGCCCACGGGTCGGCCAGGGAGGTGTAGTTACTGCCCGCCAGGGAGATCTGCAGCAGCTTGACACCACCCGTTATCCCCGATTCGGCAAGTATCGATGCCTGCTGGCCGTCGCGATACCCCCTGCTCAGGGAGAGATCCACATACACCTGGTGGATCAGTTCTACCAGGATCGCAACCATGAGGGCGGTCACCACCAGGGTCAAGACGAGAGCAAAGCCGCGTTCGCCTTTCATGAGCCGGTAACCCGGGTGGGGGCGAGGACGGAAAATTCCTGCGGCTTGCCGTCTTCGTCCACCGTAACCGTTACCCGAAGCATCTTCGGCACGGTTCCATTCAGCGTCGTGTCCCAACTCCTGACCCATTTGGAGCCGTCGTAGCACTCCACCAGAAAGGCGCTGATCCGCTCCATCTGCGGATATCCCTTCGCATCCGCCGCTTCAAAAAAGAGATCCTGCTCCCGCCGCTGCAGCAGCTGCTGTTTCCCCTTCTCCACCAGGCGGTAGCGCACCGCCCTGATCCCCGAGTCGGCTGATCCGGCTATCCGGTCAGGGGACACGGTCGTCAGCTCCAGGGTGGAGGCCGGCTTTCCGAAATGGTCCCGGTCTTCCACAACAAATCGCAGCCGCTTGTCGGTCCGGTTGTACAGAGAGGCGCCGACCTCCCTCCTGATCAGGTCCAGGGTACCGGCCAGCTCACGCCGTGCCTCCATCCCGTCCGTGACCCGTTCCCGGGCCCTGAGGATGGTGAAATAACTCCCGTAGAGAGCCGCGGCAAGGATAGACAGCAATGCAACGGCAATGAGAATTTCGAGAAGCGTAAAGCCCTTATTTGAGGATGTAGCGCACAAGCGCCACCTCCCGCTTTTCGCCACGGCGCTGCACCGTCAGCACAAGCTTCTGCAGGGTCGGAAGTTTGGTGGGAAAGAGCTCTGCACGCCAGTTGATGCCGGGATTGCCCGGGGCAAAGGTCCCCTCGCTTTTCTGCGGCAGGCCGGGCTGCTGCCCCAGTTCCGTCAGCCTGGTTCGGGCCAGGATCGTCAGGACCGTGGTGTCCCGCTCTGCTTCGATACCGGTCAGGTGATAGTTCAGTGAACCAAGCACCGTCAGGACGACACCCGCCATGATCGCCAGTGCGATCATCACCTCCAGCAGGGTGAATCCTTTCACGGCACCTCCTCCAGATACCCTTCGAATACCTTTACCTTCCCCCCCGACGGGATGGACATGACCGTCCAGAAACTGCCCGAGGCGGAGCGGAGATGAAATACGGTGAAGTCACGCAGCCCGCCGGCACCCGCTTCGAGCCGCAACTGCCCGTCGGTCAGCTTTCCCAGTCTCGGGATGATGACATCGGCAACGACAATCCCCTCTTTCAACGGTCTCTTCTGCAGCAGCGGGTCGCCCGGTTCCTTCTCTCCGCCATCCGCCGCCGCTTCCAGAATCCTGAAGGTGCCGGTCCCCGGTTCGATCCGCAGGAGGTACGACGCCTGACCGGCTGCGGACCGCTCCTGCAGGTAGCGGAGCGTAGCTGCCAGGGTCCGGGCGGAGATCTTGAGGCTTTCCGCCTCCGTAGACGGCAGCCGCGGCATCACCAGCGCCAGTACCAGGCCGATGACCGCCAGCACCACGGCGATCTCTATCAAGGTAAAGCCGCGCCGGTCAATCACGTTACAACACGCCTGCCACAGAGACACAGAGGCACAGAGGGATCACAGCGGTTCTGGAATAATTGCCATACATAGGAATATATTGATCGCCTTCCCGATGTGTTTCAGATGCAACGACCCATTCTTGTCATTCCAGAGGGTTATCTCTGAGTTTCTGTGACTCCGTGGTAAAATCTCTCGGTTTTACAGGAACTCCGAAAGCTTTTCCCGCTCGTCCACCAGATAGAATTCCAGCGTCTTGCGCAGGGCATCGTCCACCGTGGTGGTCGGCTCCCATCCCAGGCATTCCTTGGCCCGCTCCACCGACGGCACGCGGGTCAGCATGTCCTGATACCCCTTCCCATAGAAGGTGTCGGACGAGGTCTCCACGATCTGGCACTTCTCGGCCTTTTCCTTGTAGAGCGGGAACTGGGCCACCATGCTGCGCAGTTTTTCCGCCAATTCCTTGATGGAAAGATCGTTGTTCGGGTTGCCGATGTTGAAGATCTTGCCGTCGGCGCAGCCGTTCTTGTTCTCGATGATCCGCATCAGGGCGTCGATACCGTCCTCGACAAAGGTAAAGGAACGGCGCTGATTGCCGCCGTCCACCAGCAGGATCGGCTCTTCGGCCAGGATATTGTAGAGGAACTGGGTGAGGACGCGGGAGCTCCCCTCCTTGGCCGTATGGATGCTGTCCAGCTTAGGGCCGATCCAGTTGAAGGGGCGGAACAGGGTGAACTTCAGTCCCTCGTGGTTGCCGTAGGCATAGATGACCCGGTCCAGCATCTGCTTGGCGCAGGAGTAAATCCAGCGTTCCTTGGCGATGGGGCCCAGCATCAGCGGCGAGTTTTCCTCGTCGAACTCCTTGTCCGGGCTCATGCCGTAGACCTCCGAGGTGGAGGGGAAGATGACCCGTTTCTTGTACTTGTGGCACATGCGGATGATCTTCAGGTTCTCCTCGAAATCCAGCTCGAAGACCCGCAGGGGATCCTTGACGTAGGTCACCGGCGTGGCGATGGCCACCAGCGGCAGCACCACATCGCACTTCTTGATGTTGTACTCGATCCACTCCTTGTTGATGGTGATGTCACCTTCCAGGAAATGGAAACGGGGATCGCCCAGGGAGCGTTCCAGCTTGTCGCAAGCCATGTCCAGACCGAAGACTTCCCAGTCGGTGGTAGTGAGGATACGGTGGGTCAGGGCATTACCGATAAAGCCGTTGACGCCGAGGATAAGGACTTTCATGTGCGCTCCTTCTGATTGCTGAGTGGATTATTATTCAAAATGTAGTGCTGTGTCAGGTAACGCGCCGGCAGCCGGTTTCTCTGCCTCCCCCGCCATCTGCAGGGATAGGATTTCCAGAAGACCGTCCCCTGTTCCGACTACCAGGGGGTTGAACGTCATAATACGTCCTGAAAATCCGCATCCCTCCACGGGGCGTGCCGACCAGATGATGACCTGCTTCCCGTCGAGCAGGGTAAAGGCGCCGGGATAGGGGTGGGTCACCCCCCGGATCAGGTTGTAGATCTGCACGGCGCCTTGGGTCCAGTCAATGCGTCCATCGGCAGGTTTGCGGCCGCCGTAATAGCTGCCGCTCTTCAGGTCCATGGGGATACGCGGCGCCCTGCCGTCACGCAGCAGCGGCCAGGCACGGGCAATGATCGTTGCGGCTGCCTCATTTACCTTGCCGAACACGTCGTGAGCCGTATCCGTAAAGAGGATCGGTACCTTTTCCTGGTCGACAATATCCCCGGCATCCGGCTTCTCCACCATGTAGTGCAGGGTGGCGCCGGTCTCTTTCTCACCGTTGATCACCGCCCAGTTGACCGGTACCCGTCCCCGGTATTTCGGCAGATAGGAGCCGTGCAGATTGAGCGCCCCCCCTTGCGGGATGTCGAGCACCACCGGCCTGATCATGTTCCGGTAGTAGAAAGAAAAAATGAAATCAGGGGCGATTGCCCGCACCTTTTCAACGTTCTCCGGCAGAGAGATGTCGCTCGTCAGGTACGGTATGCCGTGCCGTTCGGCCAGTTCGCGTACCGAAGAGAACCAGATCTCCTCGGTAGGGGAGTCCTCATGGGTGAAGATCAGGGCGATCTCAGCCCCCTGCCGCAGCAGCTCTTCGATGCAGCGATACCCCACGTTGTGATAGGCACAGACGACCAGGCGGTTATTCTTCAAAACCGTAGGTCCTTCTGACGACAAATCGGGGTCTTTTTCGAACTTCCTGGTAAATTCGTCCCACATACTCTCCCACGATGCCGATCCCCATGATGATGATCCCGACAAAGAAGAACAGGATGGCAAAGAGGGTAAATACCCCCTCCACCTCGGCACCGACGATAAAGCGCCGCACCAGCAGGAACAGGGCAAAGGCCAGGGAGAACACGGAGGTGATGATGCCGAAGAGGGCGAACAGCTGCAGCGGGACGACCGAGAAACCGGTCATCAGGTCAAAGTTGAGCCTGATCAGCTTGTAGAACGAGTACTTGCTTTCGCCGGCCGCACGCTCCGAATGGGAGACCTCGATCTCCACCGGATTGGAGCAGAAGGTCTGGGCCAAGGCAGGGATAAAGGTCGTCGTCTCCCGGCAGCGATTGATATTGACGATGACGTTACGGTGGTAGGCACGCAGCATACAGCCGTAATCGTGCATGCGCATGCCGGTCATCTTGTTGGTGGTAATGTTGACAATCTTGGACGCCAGCCTGCGGAAGGGGGTGTCCTGGCGCTTCTGGCGGATGGTGCCGACCACGTCGTATCCCTTCTCGATCTCGGCAATCAGGCGCGGAATCTCTTCCGGCGGATTCTGCAGGTCGGCGTCCAGGGTGACGACAATCTCACCCCGTGCCATCTCGAATGCGGCCAGTATGGCCATGTGCTGGCCGAAATTCCCGTTGAACTCCACCACCTTGACGCCGGGATACTGCGGTACCATGCCGCGCAGGATCTCAAGGGAACGGTCGCGGGAACCATCGTTGGTAAAGATGATCTCAAAAGGACGCCCCAGGGCCGACACAACGGGATAGAGCCGATCCATCAGCGGGGCAAGATTTGCCTCCTCGTTGTAGACCGGTATGACGACACTCACGTAAGGTTGTTCCATGCTCAGCTCCCGTTACGATTCTTCAGACGGCAGATTCAGCAGTTCCGAGCCGAAGGCCGTTTTCTGCCATTCACGCATGCCGGCAACGCTGTCCAGATCTTTCCGCTCTGCCGGATTCACATCAGCAATGATTTCAAGCAGCCAGTTCGGTGCAATAACACCCGGCTCTAATCCCAGGCACCCGCTCTTCTGTTCCCGCCAGGCTTTGAGATGCTTGAGCCGCAGCTTGGCGCCATCTGATGGTTCGACCCGCCGTGTGCGTGGAAAACGGGGCAGCTCGCGCTCGGGCAGTGCCAGGGATCGTGTTACCGCCGCAATCATTCTCTCGCCGTACCGTTGTACCAGGCGCGGCGTCATCCCCTTGACGCCCGCCAGGTCGTCAAGCGAGCGGGGCTTCTTCTCGGCTGTCTCCAGCAACGCTTCCGCCGGCATAACCTTGAATGGGGGGCGGTCCAGTTCACGAGCCTGGCGGTTACGCAGCTGCAGCAGTTCCTCCAGGATCGCCAGGCTGTAGCCTTTGAGTTTGCCCGCGCCTTTGCAGGAAAGGAAGAGTGGCCCTTCCTTTTCCGTCACCCGTGCCGTACAGAGCAGTCGGCACTCCTCCTCCAGCCACCCGGTGCGGCCAACGGCCTTCAGTTCTGCACTCAGCTGGTCATAGAGGGGAAGCAGGTCGGAGGTATCCGCAGCGGCATAGGCACTCATCTCCGGTGTCAGCGGTCGCTTGCTCCAATCGGCCTTCTGGTACTTCTTGTCCAGCTCGATGCCGAAGCGGGCTTTGAGCAGCGCAGCCAATCCGAACTCCGTGATGCCGAGGAATCGTGATGCAATCATGGTGTCGAACAGGTTCGTAACCTCGATGCCAAAATCACGGTGTAGTGAACGGATATCGTAATCCGCCCCATGCATGACAATCAGGATGCCCGGATCGGCCAGACAGGCCGCCAGCGGCGCAAGGTCCTGCAACGCCAGAGGGTCGATCAGCCAACTGTCGGTGCGGGTCGAGACCTGTATCAGGCAGACCTTTTCCTGGTAGTGGTGGAGCGAATCCATCTCCATATCCATCGCAAGTTCGGTTTGGGCAGCAAGGATCTTTGCCACCTGAGTCAGCCGATCGGCCGTGGTTATGATCTCGCAGGCATGCTGCGTATATGGTGTCACTCCGGAAACTCCTTGACGATAGTGTATGTGGTAGTCCGCTGCGCCGGGATGAAACCTGCGCCGCGAATCAGGGAGATCATCTCTTCTCCGGACATGCGGAAACTGCAGCCGGCCGCGGCCACCACATTCTCCTCCAGCATGGTCCCGCCCAGATCATTGGCCCCAAAGAAGAGCGCAACTTGAGCCATCTTTGCCCCCTGGGTCACCCAACTGGCCTGTATATTGGGCACGTTGTCCAACACGAGGCGTGACAGCGCCAGCACCTTGAGGTACTCGACACCGCTGGCCGTGGTTCCCCCCAGCTCCGTATTACCCGGCTGATAGGTCCAGGGGATGAAGGCGGTAAACGATCCCCCCTCATCCTGCAATTCCCTGATGCGGAACAGGTGTTCTACGATGTCTTCCGGTTTTTCCCGGCTGCCGAACATCATGGTGGCCGTCGTCGGCATGCCGAGCCGGGCTGCCGTGAGCATGACATCCGCCCACTGGCGCCAGCCGATCTTCTTGGGCGAGATACTGCCCCGAATCTCGTCTACCAGTATCTCGGCCCCACCGCCCGGTACCGAGTCAAGGCCGGCCTGCTTCAGACGTGATACCGTTTCAGCCAGGGCAAGGCCCGATGCGGTGGCGATACAGGTGATCTCGGCCGGCGAGAGTGAATGGTTCTGCACCGACGGAAAACGCGCCTTGATCTCGCGAAACAGCCCCTCGAAGTACTCTATGGTCAGGTCAGGATTCAGACCCCCCTGCATGAGGAGCTGGGTTCCCCCCTGCTCAACCAGTTCCGCAATCTTGGCGAAGATCTCATCATTGGCGAGAATGTAGGCGTCAGCCGCGCTCCGGTCCCGGTAAAAGGCACAGAACGAGCATTTCGTTTCGCAGATATTGGTGTAGTTTACATTACGATCGACCACAAAGGTCACCCGACCCTGCGGGTGCAACATACGACGTATTGTGTCAGCACGCCTACCAAGCTCCAGCAGATTGCCATCGATCAGAAGCTGCAGCGCCTCGTCCCGCTCCATGCGGGGCATATCATGTCTCGCGGCCCCAGCCGCGGCAGGTATCACCATATTCATCTCATCGAAAAACGGTATTCAGGGCGTATTCACTACCCTGCCGGCAGCCAGTTCTTCTATTGTGTTGTGCCGCCGTCTCCACAGCTGATTACCCGCGTCACCATCAGCGGCAGGCGCCGTGCCCGCAGGTCAGGACCGACACAGGCCAGCTTGACGAGTGCGGCAACCAGCACCTTTCCATCGGAGACCCTGATCGCCCGTTGCCGCATGGAAAAAGAGGAGCCCGAAACGTGTTCGGGCTGTGTCTCGATCCTCAGAAGGTCGTCATGACGGGCCGGTGCCTTGAAATCGACCTCCAGCCTGACGACCGGGAAGACGTAGCCGGCCTCTGCCAGCTCTGCCACCAAAAGTCCATGCCCCCTAAAAAACTCGGTGCGGGCACGTTCAAAATATTTGAGGTAATTGGCGTGGTACACCACGCCTGCGGCATCGGTGTCCTCATAGTAGATGCGGACGTCCATCCTAGCGCAGCTTGAGGTTGAGGGTCTGGAGACGACCGTCGCCGCGGAACCGGACCTGCAGACGAAGTTCCTGTGCCGATGGCGCCTCGCCCGGAAAGAAGATGAAGCCGCTTGCCAGGGCATCCGAGAACAGCACCTTACCCTCGATCCCCTTGTCACGCACGTCATCGATTATTTTCGTCTCGCGCTGCCGGTCGTCACCAGCCTTGCTGGCGCCGCCAATAACCGCACCGCCAGCACCGCCCAGCACCCCGCCCTTGACGATTGACGACCCCACGTTCTCACCGGAGACCACACCGACAGCCAGCCCGAGCAGAGCTCCGGCAGCAGCACCCAACGCAGCGCCCTTGCCCGCTCCGGAGGCAATTGCCCCCCCCTCGGTGGCCTTCTGGACCCGATCCACCGCCTCACGGTTGGTGAGGATTTTCCAGTAACGGTTGGTCCCGTCGATCAGGAAGGTCTGACCCGTCACCACCTCGACCCCCTGGCCGCTCTTGTTGTCTAGGACGACCTGTACCGGCAGCAGCCCGGCGGAACGGATATCGAAACCGAATGCCTGCTCGGCCTGTTTCGGATCGGCAAACGCCTCTGCCCCCACCATCAAGCCGGCAGTATCTTGAAAATTGGCATAGCCCTGCGGCGGCCGAAAAGAGACCGACCTGCTCTCGTATGTCGCACAGGCGGAAAGCTGCGCCGCCAGTATCAGAAGACAGATCATTTTTTTCATACGACATCTCTCCTCTCAGATGAAGGACTCTCACAGCCACTTTAGTTCAGATTCGGTACACCTGCAACTTCATTCTGGACTTAAACGGACCTTTGGAGGACGTTTTTTATTCTCGGCCCCAAATTTAAACTCAGAACGGATTCCCGGCCTTTTGCAGACCACCACTTCAACCAAGCCCCAGAAGCCCGTCAGAGCTAAAATTTGGGAGAACACCCTTCAAAGCCTTTATTCATGCGGCTTTGAAGCTGTTATGGTAACGAGAACCCGTTCCCCCCTGTTTTGAGGCAGCAAATATTCCCGGATCGAGGTAATTTCAAACCCCCGGTCACGCAATTTATCCTCAACGTCCTCATGCTCGCCGCGGACAGCCGGTCCCTTCATCGCAACCATCCGTCCCCCCGACTTCAGAAAGGGTGCAGCAAGCGTGACGAACAGATCAAGACTCGAAAAGGCCCGCGAGACGATGACATCGAAGTGACGGGCACGGCTTTCCTGAAGTTCTTCCACCCTGGCATGAACGGCTTCGAATCGGGACAATGTCAACAGCCTGGAGACATGTCGCTGAAACGAGATCTTCTTCCCGACCGCATCGACGGAAACCACCGACACATCGGGACGGGTAATTGCCAAGGGGATCGCGGGAAAGCCTGCCCCGGATCCAATATCCAGCACCGTCTCACTGTCTGCCACAACCGTGGCGAACATGAGTGAATCGACCAGGTGCTTGATGACGATGTCCGTATCGTTGCGGATCGCGGTGAGATTGATCTTCCGGTTCCACTTTTTCAGCTCATCCACAAAACGTTCAAAGGCAGGAACGGATGCACCCGGCAGGCACAGCCCCATCTCTATCGCCAACCGCTGCAGTTCATCACCGATCATGACGTCTTTTCCTGCAGGGCTTTCCAGGAATGGGACTTCAGCGCAATGGATACCACAGAAATGGCTGCAGGGGTAATCCCCGGAATTCTGGATGCCTGACCAAGGGTATCGGGACGATACTTCTGGAGCTTCTCACGAACCTCCGTTGTCAGACCGGTAATTGAATAATAATCAAGTCCCTCCGGCAGCCGGGACTGTTCAAGGTTACGGCTCCGTTCGATCTGGTCGAGTTGACGGTCGATGTACCCCTTATATTTAACCTGAATCTCCACCTGTTCCCGGATATCCGGCCGTGTTTCACGTGAAACATCGTCAAAACGTCCCAGCTCATCATAGGTAATCTCGGGACGCCGGAGCAACTGCTCAAGTGATGTCCCCTTCTGAACATCGCCGATCCCGAGCTCTTCGAGTACGATCGATTCCTGTTCAGCACCCGTCAGACGCGCTGATGCAATGCGCTCCTGTTCGGCTGCGATCATCTCCCGTTTTTGCAGGAATTCGCGGTAGCAGGAATCCGGAAGCAGACCTATGCCTTGGCCATGGTCACGCAAGCGCAAGTCCGCATTATCCTCACGGAGCAGAAGCCGGTATTCAGCCCGTGAGGTGAACATCCGGTATGGTTCCTTGGTGCCGAGGGTTACCAGATCATCGATCATGACACCGATATAGGCCTCGCTCCGGGTCAGGACCAGCGGATCCTTCCCCTGCACCCGCAGGGCGGCATTAATGCCGGCCATAAGCCCCTGACCGGCGGCTTCTTCGTAGCCGGACGTGCCGTTTATCTGTCCGGCATGGTACAGATTCCTGATCAGCTTTGTCTCGAGGGAAACATGCAGCTGGATAGGATCTACATAATCGTATTCGATTGCATAGGCTGGCCGCATAATCTCCACCCGTTCAAGCCCCTCGATGGAGCGATAGAACGGTATCTGAATGTCTATCGGCAGTGACGTGGACATGCCGCTGGGATAGACTTCGACCGTTTCAAGCCCTTCAGGCTCGATAAAGGTCTGATGACGCTCCTTTTCGGGGAATCTGACCACCTTGTCCTCTATGGAGGGACAATACCGGGGGCCGATCCCCTCTATCACGCCGGCATACAGCGGAGAGCGGTCCAGCCCGGAACGGATGATTTCGTGGGAGCGGGGATTCGTGTAGGCGATATGACAAGGGACCTGCGGCATGGTAATGGCAGACGTGCTGAAAGAGAACGGCTGCGGCGGTGTGTCGCCATACTGGGGCTCCAACCGGGAAAAATCGATGGTACGGGAGTCGAGCCGGGCCGGTGTGCCGGTCTTGAGACGCCCGACCGTGAATCCCAGGGAGCGGAACTGGTCCGACAGACCGACCGAAGGCAGATCCCCTGCCCGGCCTCCGGGGTAATTGGTAAGCCCGATATGGATCAGGCCCCGCATAAAGGTGCCGGTTGTTATTATGACGGTCTTTCCCAGAAAACGGATACCGGAGCGGGTATCGACCCCGCGCAGCTCTTCACCCTCCAGGTAGAGCGCCGTTACCTCACCCTGCTTGAGAAACAGATTATCCTGCTGTTCCAGTACCCGCTTCATGCGAAGCCGGTACAACTGCTTGTCGGCCTGGGCACGGGAGGCGCGCACCGCAGGGCCTTTGCGGGTATTGAGGATCCGGAACTGAATACCGGTAGCATCGATATTCCGAGCCATCTCCCCCCCCAGGGCATCGATTTCCTTCACCAGGTGCCCCTTTGCCAGCCCGCCGATAGCCGGATTACAGGACATCAGGGCAATTGCATCCAGATTGATGGTCAACAGCAGGGTCCGGCATCCCATGCGGGCCGCTGCCAGGGCGGCCTCACATCCGGCATGGCCGGCGCCGACGACGATCACGTCGTATGTGGTGTCATAGCTATGCATATGAGTTCCTATGTTTCACGTGAAACACCAGAGGTCACTTGCCGATACAAAATGAAGAAAAGATGATGTCGAGTATTGCATCCGGTGTGGTCTCACCGGTGATCTCACCGAGGGCGGCAAGACATTCACGCAGATCGATGGACAAAAGTTCGCCGGAAGCACCTTCGCCGAGATGCAGCGTGAAGTCGTCGAGCGCATTCAGGGAACGAAGCAGTATGTCACGATGGCGAACTGTCGTTATGGCAACATGCTCACGAGAGGTTACGGTCTCGCGGGAGACAAACAGAGAGAAGATTGCCTGACGCAGCCGATCTATGCCGTCAGCCGTCTTGCTGGAGAGATGAACGACCTGGGCGTCGGGAGGCAGATCTG
>CAZSTJ010000103.1:0-12252 GCA_964609805.1 uncultured Geobacter sp.
CCATCAAGTATGCCGTGGACCAGGGTGCCAAGGTGATCCTGGCATCGCATCTGGGGCGCCCCAAGGGGGAGAAAAAGCCGAAGTACACCATGGCACCGGCTGCCAAGCGGCTGGGAGAACTCTTGGGCAAGAAGATCAAGCAGGCTCCCGATTGTTTCGGCCCCGAGGTAGAGAAGATGATCGCCGGCATGAAGGGGGGCGAGATCGTTATGCTGGAGAATGTCCGCTTCTACCCCGGCGAGGAGAAGAATGACAGCGCCTTTGCCAAGCAGCTGGCCAACGGCTGCGAGATATACGTCAATGACGCCTTTGCCGTTTCCCATCGTGCCCATGCCTCGGTGGAGGCCATCACCAAGATTGTCCCGACCATTGCCGCCGGCTTCCTGATGCGCAACGAGATGACCTTCTTCGATAAGGCCATGACCAACCCGGTCCGGCCGCTGGTGGCCATTCTGGGGGGCGCCAAGGTCTCCGGCAAGCTGGAGGTGCTGGAGAAGCTGGTCAACAAGGTGGACAAGATTGTTATCGGCGGTGGTATGGCCTTCACCTTTCTCAAGGCCATGGGCTACTCCGTCGGCAAATCCCTGGTGGAGGACGACCTGATCCCCACCGCCAAAAAGATCATGGCCAGTGCAACCAAAAAAGGGGTCAAACTCTACCTGCCGGTGGACTGTGTGGTCGCCAACGCCTTCGAGGCCACGGCCACCAACTTCATCACCACCGTTCAGGAGATCCCCGAGGGGTGGATGGCCCTGGATATCGGTCCGGCCTCGGCCACCCTCTTCGCTGAGACCCTGCGTGACGCCAAGACCGTCATCTGGAACGGCCCCATGGGGGTCTTCGAGATGGATGCCTTTGCCCGCGGCACCTTTGCCGTGGCAGAAGCGGTGGGCAACTGCTTCGCCACCACCGTCATCGGCGGCGGAGATACCGATGCTGCGGTCAACAAGGCCGGGGTCGCTGACAAGGTGAGCTACATCTCCACCGGCGGCGGCGCGTTCCTGGAGCTGCTGGAAGGGAAGATACTGCCGGGTGTCAAGGCACTCGATATCAAGGCCAAGAAATAGGAGGTCGCTGAAAAACGGCCATCTCGCCGCCGTCCTCAAAAGCCCCTTGTGCGGCGTAGCGCTGCTACGCCTCCGCGCGGCTTTTTTGCGGGTGCGACGATCTGACCATTTTTGAGCAACCTGAGTTTTTCAATACATCTCATGAGGTAACTTCATGAACTGCTCAATGGGTTTGTTACGTTACTCAGAAGGGGAAAGATAATGCGTACACCGCTTATTGCAGGAAACTGGAAACTGTTCAAAACCATCGGCGAGGCAACCGCCATGGTGAATGACCTCAAACCGCTCGTTGCCGGCACGACTGGTGTCGAAATCGTCGTCGCTCCGGTATTTACGGCCCTCAGCAAGGTGGCCGATATTGCTGCCGGTTCCAACATCAACGTCTCCGCCCAGGATTGTTACTGGGAGGAAGAGGGGGCCTTTACGGGTGAGGTGGCGCCGAAACTTCTGAAAGATGCCGGCTGCAGCCATGCCATTATTGGCCATTCCGAGCGACGCCAGTACTTTGGTGAGACCGATGAGACCGTCAATAAAAAGGCTAAGGCCGCCATCGCTGCAGGACTGACGGCAATCGTCTGCGTCGGTGAAACTCTGGCCGAGCGTGAATCGGACCGGACCTTTGCCGTCATCGAGACCCAGATCCTGGGAGGTCTGGCTGGATTCAACGCCGACATGCTGGCAAAAACGGTCATCGCGTACGAACCGGTCTGGGCCATCGGGACCGGTAAGACCGCATCTGACGACCAGGCCCAGGAGGTGCACGCCTTTATCCGTGGACTGGTGGCCAAACAGTTCGGCCAGGGTGTGGCCGAGGCCATCCGCATCCTCTACGGCGGCAGTGTCAAGCCCGACAACGTTAAAGGGCTTATGGCCCAGGGCGACATCGATGGCGCACTGGTCGGCGGTGCCAGTCTCAAGGCCGATTCCTTCGCTGCCATCGTCAATTTCGGCAACTAGGTGATATGGTCCGGTCGGCCCGTTGAGTTAAAAAACTTTACAAGCCGGTCAAACCTATGGTAAGTATCTCGTTCTTAATTACCTTTCAGGGGAATTTGAATGACCATCGCATTAACCATATTGCATGTGCTTGTCAGCCTCTTCATCATCGGGGTGGTGCTGCTCCAGTCCGGTAAAGGGGCCGAGATGGGCGCTTCCTTCGGCAGCAGCGGCAGCCAGTCGGTCTTCGGCGCAGGGGGGGGAACCACCTTCCTCAGCAAGATGACCACCGGCGCAGCCGTTATCTTTATGCTGACGTCACTTACGCTGGCCTATATTTCCGGTCAGCCCTCTTCGTCGTCCATCATGTCCGGCAAGGCCAAACAGGCCGCTCCGGCACCGGCCCAGAAGGCTCCGGCAGCGCCTGCTGCACCGGCTCAGGGGACACCAACGAATCTGCCGGCCGCTCCTGCGGCTCCGGCTCCGCAGCAGAAGTAATATTTAGCTCTTGATTAGCGAAGCAAGCTGTGTTAAAAACACAACCCGCTTCTGAAATACAGCGGTTTGATACATACGGTATGCGGTTTATCCGCGTATGTTTTGCGGTGGTGGCGGAACTGGTAGACGCACCAGCTTGAGGGGCTGGCGGGGGCAACTCCGTGATGGTTCGATTCCATTCCACCGCACCATAATGAAAAGGCGCCTCAGAGATGAGGCGCCTTTTCCGGTTTCTACCCCCGTGAGGTCCTGCCATGCCCAACAAGATCTGGCGCTTCATCATCTCCATTGAACTCTGTCTCGGCCTGCTGGCGCTCCTCTGCATCGCCATGGGAGCCGGTTCCTTCATTCTCAAAGGTGACTATGCCGCCGCCATCAACGGTATGCCATTGCTGACATGGCTGCTGGAGGTGCCTGTCGGTGCGTCCTGGTGGCTCTGGCTGACGGTGGTGTTACTGGGGCTGCTGGTATTGAACACGTTTCTCTGTTCGTCGGAAACCCTCTGGTCCCGTTGGGGGAGGGCAGGGTGGACGGCTCTGTTGGCGCCACAACTGATTCATGCCGGTTTCCTGCTGATCGTGCTGGCCCACCTGATCAGCGCCTACGGCGGTTCCCTGCAGCAGGTGGAGCTTGGGGAGGGGATGGCAGCGCGGCTCCCCAACGGACGCACGTTTGCTATAGTTGCCATCGGTGCCGTCATGTCCCCCCAGGGAATTCCGGTGGGGTATACCGGAGAACTGGTGACCGACCTGAACAACCCGGCAGCCAGGACCACGATCAGTCCCAACCATCCCTGGTTTGCAGATGGTTACGGCGTCTATATCAAGCACGCCGAGTCCTTTCCTTATAAACGTGCGTTGCTGGAGATCCATCGTGAGCCGGGGGCAGGCATGGCCCTGGCCGGGGCATTGCTCTTCACGATCGGCAATGTCCTTTTGGTCTGGTTGCGTTCCCGGGCCAAAGAGAGAGACCCTCTGGAGGCCCAGCAATGAGATCATACCGCAAGGAACTCTGGTTCGAGACCCGCCAACGCCGCGAACTGATCAATATTACCCGGGTTGTGGCGGATTGCCTCCGTGAAAGCGGTATTCGGGAGGGGATGCTCCTTTGTAACGCGATGCATATAACCGCGAGTGTCTTCATCAACGACGATGAATCCGGCCTGCACCAGGATTTTGAGACGTGGTTGGAAGGGCTTGCCCCGGAGAAACCGTATTCACGCTACAGGCACAACGGTTATGAAGATAATGCCGATGCCCATCTGAAGCGGACGATCATGGGGCGGGAGGTTACAGTGGCTGTGACGGACGGGGAGTTGGACTTGGGGCCCTGGGAACAGATCTTTTACGGGGAGTTCGACGGTAAACGTCGCAAGCGGGTGCTGGTGAAGATCATCGGGGAGTAGCAACTCTCGTTAAAAATTAAAAAACGGTGGAAGGCGTTTCAGCTTTCCACCGTTTTTTTGTCCATTAGCAGATCATGGCATAACGGTTATCCCGTGTTCCGCAGCCCGGCGGCGATACCGCTGATGGTGGCCGCCAGTACGTAATCAATCTCCCCGTCGCTGCTGCCGCTCCGCTTGCGCCGGAGCAGTTCGATCTGGATCAGGCTCAGTACATCCACATAAGGATTGCGCAGCCGCACTGACCGGGCGATGGCCGGGTGCTTCTCCAGGAGTCGCTCCTGGCCGGTAATCAGGAGGACCATCCCCCGTGCCCGTTGGTATTCGGCGGCGAACAGCGAGAAGACCCGTTCCCTCACGGCGGTGTCGGTTACCAACCCTGCATAGAGCCGCGCCAGGGGGAGATCCACCTTGGAAAGTGCCAGCTCGATATTGCGGATCATGTCGAAGAAGAAGGGGAAGCTCTTCATCATCTCCCTCAGGAGATCCAGGTTCTCCGGCCGGTCTGCCACAATTCGTTCGAACGCATGGCCGATGCCGAACCAGCCGGGGATGACGTGCCGGCTCTGCATCCAGCCGAAACCCCACGGGATCGCTCGCAGGTCGGCCAACCCCTTGCCGGCGTTTCGGCGGGCCGGACGGGAGCCGATCTTGGCCAGATCGAATTCCAGCACCGGGGTCGCCTGCTCGAAATAGGGGATGATATCCGGGTTCTCCACGATCATTTCCCGGTAATAATTGAAGGACTCCCGGGAGAGCCGGTCAACCGCCTCCTCCCAGGCAGGGTTCTGGCCGGTTGCAGAAAGAAGTGGCCGGGCCAGGGCATCGAGGGAGGCTGCCACCATCAACTCCATGGTCCGTTCGGCCAGGGCGGGATCGGAATACTTCCAGGTGATAACCTCTCCCTGTTCCGTCATCTTCACGGAGCCGGAGAATGCGCCGGGGGGGCGGGAGATGATGGCACGGTGGGTCGGCCCGCCGCCGCGTCCCACGGTGCCGCCCCGGCCGTGAAAGAGCCGCAGTCGAACACCACACTCCGCTGCCACCCGGTGCAGCTCGCGATGGGCCGTGTAGATCTCCCAGGAGCTGGTCAGCATGCCGCCATCCTTGTTGGAATCGGAATAACCGAGCATCACCTCCTGCAAGCGTCCCCAGGAATCGAGATAGGGGCGGTAGGTTGGCGACTGCCAGAGTTCGCGGCAAATGGCCGGGGCGTTGCGCAGATCATCGATGGATTCAAAAAGCGGTACCGGCATGATGCCCGGGTCACTGCCGTCGTCGCTGGCGCGGACGGAGATGCCGGCCAGTTCCATCAACCGGATCAGGGAATAAACGTCCCGGGCCGTCGTGGTGCCGCTGATGACATAGCTCCGGATCGCCTCGGACGGGAACTCCTGTTTGAAGGAGGCCAGTGCCTTGAGGGTGTCCAACAGGGTGATCGTGGGGGGTGAGGGGCTCTCCGGCGTCAGTCCATCGGCCCGGTCGACAGCGGCCAGTTCCCGGACCGCCTGTTCGTGGATCTGGGCATGTTGGCGGATGTCGAGGGCATGGAGGTGAAAACCGAAGGTGTCTACCCTGCGGATCATCGGATCAATCAACAGGCGGGAGAGCCGTTCGGCACTGCTTACTGCCAGGGCGTCGCGAATCAGCTGCAGGTCGGCGCGGAACTCGCCGGCCGTGGTGTAGCGACCTTCGGTGTCACCGCCGCGCAGGGTCAGCCGCATCCGGTGCAGCATGAATCCTGCCAGGCGCCGGTACTCCTCGCAATCCGGCAGGGTCTCGGTCTCCTGCTCATGACGCCCGAAGATCTGTTCGTAGCGTCGGACCGTCTCGCGGATGCCGTCCGGGATGACGGTTCGGCAGCTCGATGGCGTCAGCAGGCGGCGCAGCTCTTCCAGGGAGGTGATGTAGCTGGCGATGACCGTCTGGCGGGCGTTGAGCAGGGCATCGCGGGTTGCAGCCGGGGTGACGAAGGGGTTGCCGTCCCGGTCACCGCCGATCCAGGAACCGAACCGGACCATGGTCGGCAGGGCCGTCGGGCCGGCCGCTGTGTCGAATACTGCGGAGAAGGCGGCGGCGATGTCGCTGTAGAGGGTGGGCAGCGGCACCATGAGTGAATCGGGGTAGTGGTCAAGCCCCATCTTGATTTCGTCGAGAACCGTCGGTTTGCGGCGGCGAACCTCATCGGTCTGCCAGAGGGCGGCTATCTCCGTCAGGATTGAGTCCTGGGCCCGCATCGCCTCGCTGTCAGTCAGGGGGAGCCGGTCAAGCCGCTCCAACTCCTTGGCAATGCGGCGCTGTTTGAAGTGGACGACCCGTCGGGCCACGTCGGTGGGGTGGGCGGTAAAGACCGGCACGATATCGATCTGTGCCAGCAGATCGAGCACCTGTTCCGCACTGAGGCCGGCCTCACGCAGGCGTCTGAAGGTGCCGCGGATGGTCCCCGGTTTGTCAGGTGCCTGGGAAACACGGTGGGCCCGCTGGCGCCGCTTGCGGTGGTTAGTCTCGGCCAGGTTCACCAGCTCGAAGTAGGTGGCGAAGGCCTTGACGATATGTCCGGCATCGGCTGTGGAGAGAGTGCCGACGATCTCCCGTGCCCGGTCCGACAGCTCCTGCTCGCCGGGGAAATCCAGGCACGCCTCACCCTGTCCACGGTTGAGCTGGCGGTGCTGAATGGCCAGTTTTCGCAGTTCCTCCTCAACCCGGTAGATCTCCTCCCCGGCCTGCTCCCGGATGACGGTGCCGAGCAGGCGCCCCAGAGAACGGACATCCCTGCGGAGCGGTTCTTCCTTCAGGGGGTCGTCAGCGGTGGTGATCTCGTTCAGCCGTTCCTGCTGGCTGGCGGCAAGCCAGAAATATTCGGGAGTTTCCATGGGGGCAACCTCGGATGGAGAGTCGTGCTGTCAACGGTGGGGGCTGTGATGACCCTAGAGTCTGTTCTCCAGGATTTCAACCATGGTACGGGTCACCTTGGGGTCAAGCTGGGTGCCGGCGCAGCGGGTTATTTCAGTTATGGCATGCGTCTGAGAATAGGCTGCCCGATAGGGTCGGTTGGAGGTCATGGCGTCATAGGTGTCGGCTACCTGGATGATGCGGGCCCATAAGGGGATGGCTTCGCCAGCCAGACCATCGGGGTAGCCCGTGCCATCAAACCGCTCGTGGTGGTGATAGATGGCCGGCAGGACATCGTTCAGGAAGTTGAGTGGCCTCAGGATGTTCTGGCCGTCCACCGGATGCTGCTTGACCAGTTCGTATTCCCGGTCATCAAGCGTCGTTTTTTTGAGGAGCAGGGTTTCCGGGACTCCAATCTTGCCGATGTCATGGAGGATTCCCGCTATACGAACCCGTTCGACATCAGTCTGAATAAGCCCCATGGTGGTGGCAAGATGTTCCGAGATCTGGGCGACGCGCTCGGAATGGCCCTTGGTGTAGGGATCTTTGGCCTCCACAGCCAGTGCCAGTGACTGGATCGTCTGCAGATTCAGCTT
The DNA here is from genome assembly GCA_964609805.1 of uncultured Geobacter sp. Taxonomy (GTDB): domain Bacteria; phylum Desulfobacterota; class Desulfuromonadia; order Geobacterales; family Pseudopelobacteraceae; genus CAIPTY01. The sequence goes on from CAZSTJ010000103.1 coordinate 7,392, forward strand.
GTTGATATAGGTATCATCGATGACGTCCATCTGGATGAAACGAAGATTTGTTTGTCCCACCCTTATTTCGTCATGATGGGCGAGCCGGATAAATGTAACGGGCTCACCATTTACCCTGGTGCCGTTTCGGCTGCCGAGGTCCTCGATGTAGTAAAAATTATGGACAACCAGGATGCGGACGTGTTTTCCGGAGAGGTAGGTATCATTGATGGTGAGATCGGCATCCTTTGACCGGCCGATAACGATCTGGGGGGCATCCAAAGAGAACGAGGTCGCCCCGGAGCAGTCCGTGAACTGGAGGATGGCGTGACGTTTTTCCTCGAAGTACATATCCTCCATTTCAGTAGAGAAGGACATGGTCATTTCAGCTTCGTTTGAATAATCGTCCATCGAACATCCCCCTGGATAGTGAGCCGATTAGCCGTAGAGCTTATTATCTTTTCGCTTATTTTTGCCTTAATTACAAATTTTTATTATGTCGGGAGCTAAAAAATAACATTTACTCATTGTCAGATTTGATAGAGGGGGCTGATACGATCATTCCGCCTGCAGCCGCACCGGTAACAGTCTCTATTCTTACCAGCAGTTCGGTGTTGATCATCTCTTTGGTTCCCTGAAAAGAAACCGTTAGGTAGTTTCGTGATATTCCGCTGCATATTCCAGTGGTTTTGTTGAAAGACTGAACCAAAACTTGAAGCTCATTGCCGGTCTGTCGGGCAAGAAAGGCGGCCTTTTTCTCCGACGCGACGGTGCGCAGCTGTTCGGCCCGCTGTTTGATGACCTGGGGTGCTACCTGCCCCGGCAGGTCGGCGGCCCTGGTACCGGAGCGGCGGGAATAGGGGAATACGTGCAGATCGGAAAAGGGGAGATCACGGATCAGTTGTACGGTCTCGGCAAACTCGGCGTCACTCTCCCCCGGAAAACCGGCGATGACGTCGGCACCGATAAAGGCATGGGGGAGGGCGTGCTCAATGCGGGAGGCAAGCCCCCGGAAGAAGGCGCTTTCGTAGCGTCTCCCCATCCGCCGCAGGACCGTGTCGCTGCCGCTCTGGAGCGGCAGGTGCAGGTGGGGGCAGACGATTTCCGACCCGGCCATCAGGGCAAGCAGTTCATCGGTCAATTCATTCGGCTCCACCGAACCGATCCGCAGGCGCTGCACAATCCGTTCGGCATCGATTCGCCGAACCAGCTCCGTCAGCGACAGCCCCGGTTCCAGGTCGAGGCCGTAGGCCCCCAGGTGGATACCGGTGAGGACGATCTCCCGGTAGCCGTTGGAGGCCAGGTTCCGTACCCCCTGCAGCGCCTCGTCCAGCGGCACGCTCCGGCTGCGCCCCCGGGCATAGGGGACGATACAGTAGGCGCAGAAGGAGTCACAACCGTTTTGCACCTGGAGGAAGGCGCGGGTATGCTCGGCGAAGGTCTCCAGCCCCAACGGACCGGTCTCCTTCTCGGCGGCGATGTCTGAGACCATGCTGACCCCTGACTCCACCATTTCGGTAATGGTCTGTTTTTCCCGGTTACCCAGGACACTGTCTACCTCGGGCATCCGTTCCAGTTCCCCCGGGGCCACCTGGGCGTAGCAGCCGGTGGCAACGATGCGGGCTTCGGGGTTCAGGCGGCGGGCGCGTCGAATCAGGCGCCGGGTTTCGGCATCGGTTTTGGCGGTGACGGTGCAAGAATTGACGACATAGATGTCGGCTGAATCGGTAAAGGGGACGATCTGGTATCCCCCCTGTGCAAACTGCTCGGTCATGGCTGCGGTTTCGAACTGGTTGGTCTTGCACCCCAGGGTGGCAATGGCGACGCGTTTCATGGAGCGGGAGTGTCCTTCTGCAGTTTAGTGATGAGCCAGGTGACGTAGATAACCACCATGACGGCGGCGGACCAGGTGACGCTGAAGATGCCCCACCAGATGCCCATGATGCCCCAACCCAGGGTCGTTGTCAAAAGGTGAAACGCCAGCACCGGTGCGGCAATCTGCCGGTAGAGACCGATCCAGATGGCGAAGAGGGGGCGTTTGACCCCCTGCATGGCGGACATGCAGACGTAGAGCAGGACATAGGCCGGGAAGACCAACGCTTCAATCCGCAGAAAGCGGATCCCGGCCTCGATGACGGCCGGATCCTTGCTGAAAAAGCGCATCAGTTCCTCGGTGAAGAGCAGGGCCATGATCGAGCCGCTGATGGCGAGGTAGGAACCGTAGCGTAGGGACACGGTCAAGGTCTTTCGGATCCGGTCGATCCGGCCGGCGCCGTAGTTCTGTGCCGTGAGGGCCAGGGTGGAGACATTGAGCCCCATGACCGGCAGCAGGGCGATCTGTTCGATGCGGGTGCCGATGCCGTAGGCCGCCACCGCTGCCTGGCCGAATCTGCCCACGAACCAGGTGATGACGAATACCCCGAGGGTGACGGTCATCATGTTCATGGCGGCCGGTGCCCCCTGGCCGAACAACTCCCGGTAATAGCGCCAATCCGGTCGCAACTCGCCCAGGGTGAAACGCTGCACAATCCCGGTCCGTGAGAGTTGGGCCAGCATATAGAAATTGCCGAAACAGTGGACCAGGATCGTGGCAAAGGCGATGCCGGGGAGCCCCATGGCAGGAAGCCCCAGGCCGCCGTACATGAACCAGGGGTCCAGCAACAGGTTGAGGAAGAAGCCGGTGATCAGGAAGTTGCGGTAGGCGGTCGTATTGCCGTGGGCATTGAGGATGGCGCTCATGACAAAGTTGAGCAGAAAGAATGACGCCCCGGCGTAGATCACGTTCATGTAGCCCAAGGCCAGGGCAAGATATTCACCGCGGGCTCCCATGAAGCGGAAAATGGCGGGGAGGAAGAGCTGGCCGAAGGCGGTCAGGAGCAGGGCATGGAGCAGGGCAAAGGAGAGTGCCTGCAGGACGAAGTTCCGTGCTTCCTCCCGGTCTCCCCGTCCCAGGGCATTGCCGATCAGGGCCGTGGCGCCGGTGGAGACCCCGGTGCCGATGGCCAGCAGGATGAAGAAGACCGGAAAGGAGAGGGACATGGCGGCGAGGGCAGTCGTGGAGAGGCGTCCGCCGTACCAGACATCCACCACGTTGAACATGGTGTTGAAGAAAAAGCCGGTGCCGGCCGGGATTGCCAGCCGGCGGATCAGAATCGGCACCGGTGCGGTCGTCAGGTCAGAGGTCATGGTCACTGGGCAATGGCGTTCAGTTCCACCCGGCTCCTGGCGATTGAGTCCTTCTCCGGTGCCTTGAAGATATTGTCGTTTTTCGGGAAGATCCGTTCGGCCGGCACGTTCCCCTTGCGGATCAGCTGGTTCGATACGGCCGTGACCCGCTCACGGGCCAGTTCCTGCAGTTCCGCATCGCCGACGACGGTGTTGGCGATGATCAGCTTCCGCATCTCGTCCGGCGGCAGATCCTTTACCAGGCCGATGATGTTGCGCGGTTTCGGGAATTTCTCCTTCTTGTAGACCGCCTTCAGGTAGAGCGGGTACTCCTCTGGGCTCACCGGCAGTGATTCGGCCTGTTCTCCCTCACGGAGCTTTCCTTCCTTCCTCAGGGCCAACAGCTTCTCGTTCCGGATTTTGCGCTGCAGCAGTTCGATCCGGTACCCCTCGGCATCCCGCTCCCGGTCCACATATCCTTTCAACTCAACCTTCAGGGCCGGCCGGTCCAGCAGCGCCTTGGCCAGTGCCGCCAGTTTCTGCTCTTCTCCGGCCGTCAGGGCACTGGAGCCGGTGGTGAAGGCCACGGCGCTGAAATCCTGCCCGCCACCGATCATGGACGACAACAGCGAGAAGGGGGAGGTGACCGCCTTCACCAGCAGGTTCTGCACCACCTGGAAGACCAGCTTCCAGATGCTGAACTTGGGGTCGTCGGTACGGCCGGTGACCGGCACGTCCAGGTGGATCTCCCCCTTGCGGTCCTTCAGCAGGGCCAGCCCCAGTTTGACCGGCAGCTTGGTGGCCTTGTCGCTCTCCACCCGCTCGCCGAAGGTGAACTGGTCGATAAAGATCTTGTTTTCCGATTCAAGCTGTTTCTTGTCGATGCGGTATTTCAGGTCCAGGGAGAGTTTCCCCTTCTCCACCGTGTACCCCAGGAACCTGCCGGTGTAGGGGGTGGCCGGAGCCAGGTCGATGTCCTGGAAGGCGACCTTCAGGTCCACGAAGAGGTCGTCACGCAGCGGGTTGACCGTCCCGGTGATTCGGAGCGGGGACTGGTTCTCCAGGTTGCCGCGCAGATCAACATCGGCAAAGCGGGTCTCTTCGGAGGAGAGGCCGCTGACACGGCCGCCGAGGTTATAGAAGGTCGTACTGAACCGTTGCGGCAGATGGTTGTCGGTGAAGGAGAGGGTGCCTCCCTGGATTGTAACCGCATCGACCCGGATCTGCTTCTTCGGCGCTGGTGCTGCCGCCTGAGGGGGGGCGGGTAGCGCAGCAGCAGGTTTGGCTGGTGACGCCCCCTGTGACGATGCGGACTGCTGTTCCGGTTTCTTTTCCTGTTTCTGTACCAGGTTCTGCAGGTTCAGGGTGCCGTCTTTGCGGATAATGATCCGGGAGTAGACGTTGTTGAGGGCGATCTCTTTCATGGAGAGGCTGAACGGCTCCAGATTCCCCTGGATATCGTCAAGCTGCAGGCTCTCCCACTTCAGCAGATCCTCCTCAGCGGCCGAATCAATGGCGTGGAATCCCCGGATGCCGGCCTTTCCCTTGAAGGTGCCAAGCGGTTTGCCCTCCTTGAGGGAGATGTCCACATTCATGCCGGTATCCACCGTCCCCCCCAGGAGGAAGACGTTCAGATTGGCCGGAAAATAATCCTCGAAATCGCGCAACGGCAGGTGGCCGATGTCGACACTCCCCTTATAACGGAAGGGTTGGGGGG
>CAZSTJ010000104.1:0-12236 GCA_964609805.1 uncultured Geobacter sp.
CCTGAGATCCTCGCCGCCATCAGGTGGGCCGCGGAGTGTCTGGCTGATCGTACCCTGCTGGTGGCTGGCAGTGATGGCGTTCCGTTGTCTGCCATTTCTCGGGAGAGTGAAGAGGGGAAGCGGGTTCTGAATTCTGCCCGGACCATACTTTCAAATCTCGGCAGGTCCGATGCCGACCGCATCACCGTAGAAGATGCCGCTGCCATGGAACAGCTGTTGTCCGGCACACGTTTTAACGGTGACGGGGTGGTAACTTCATTATCTACCGACCATGAGATGCTGAAGGAATGGATTGCCGATATCATGGCCTGCCTCGGCAGCGAGATCGACCGAAGTGGCGAACAGGGCATCACCGGTGACCTTCTAGACCGTTTTTCTTCAGAGGTGGCTGGCTGGCTCCAGTGGACCGCCGAGCAGCTGGCCGGCGGGGCCGGGGCCCTGGCTCATGCAGCTCGTGAAGAAGCCATGTCCCTCTGGCACGAGGTCAGACCAAAGATAGATGATTATTTTCTCCGCTGCGGCATGGCGGCATATGATACCAGGGCCGCAGTACTCATGAACAGCGGCGAGGATTGCCTCACAGCCCTTTCGGCACTCAATCTGTCCGATGCCGCGACCGACATGGCCCAGCTTCCGCTGTCTGCGGTCTCGGCAGAAGGGGTTCTTCACCTGGAACAGGGGCTGAATCCGGCCTGGATCGACAGGATTGCGGCCCTGAAATCTTCGGTGATCGTACCGGTTCTGGGGGAGGTGACTACACTTTCTGCGGTTGCCTGGTCGGAACTGAAGGGTGCTGTTTCCGGTTACGAAGAGTGGTGGGAACGAAAACCGGACACACCTGTGTCAACACTGGGGTCTGAGCGGCTTCAAGAGTGGTCAGGAAACGGTACCGATTCACTGCTGCGTCAGTTGATAGAACAGGATCTGGCGCTCCAGCCTGAATTCGATGCGATCGTCAATGTCGAGCGGTTAACCCGTTATTGCCGTGACCTGTTGCCGCTGGCAAACAATTATGTCTCGTTCCGTGATTTCTATACCAAACGGGGCAAGGCTATCTTCCAGTCCGGTACGCTCTACCTTGACGGCCGCAGCTTCGATCTCTGCATCACCGTGATCGACATCGCCAAACACGCGCTTTTGGCAAATCTCAGCCGAGTGTACCTGGCGTACTGCGACTGCACCAGGAACGGCGGGGCTGAAAAGATGACCATCGCAGCAGCCGTCACCGATGGGGACAGCGATCAGTTGCTGGTGGGAAGGAATGGTGTGTTCTTTGATCGTCAGGGGGTGGATTGGGATGCCACCGTTGTGAGGATTGTCGAACATCCCATCAGTCTCAGGCAGGCCTTTTGGGCTCCGTACAAACGTATCGGCAAGGCTGTGGGCGAACAGTTACAGAAACTTGCCGCCGCCAAGTCAAAGGCGGCTGAGGACAAGGCAGCGGCGGGTCTGATGCAGAGGGGGCAGAAGAGCGCCGACAGCAAGCCGCCTCAGCCTGCTTTTGATGTCGGCAAGTTCGCCGGCATCTTTGCCGCAATCGGACTGGCGGTCGGTGCCATCGGAACGGCCCTGGCATCGATCCTGTCAGGTTTTTTCAAACTTTCCTGGTGGCAGATGCCGCTGGCCCTGCTGGGAATTATGCTCCTCATCTCCGGCCCTTCGATGATTATCGCCTGGTTCAAACTTCGACACCGCAATCTGGGGCGCCTGCTCGATGCCAACGGGTGGGCGGTCAATACCCGTGCCTGCATCAATATCCCGTTCGGTGCCTCACTTACCTCTTTATCGCGCCTGCCGCAGGGGGCTGTTCGTGAGCTTGCCGACCCGTTCGAGGAGAAGAAAAACAGCTGGAAACTCTGGCTGATACTGGTCCTGCTTATTGCTGCGGTGGTGGTCTGGAAATTGGGCCTCTTGCCGGTATAATGACGCTACTGCAACGTTGAGTATTAAAGGGCCGCAATTAGCGGCCCTTTTTCATTGGTGTCCCTTGAACATGTAACCTGTGTGCGATATAGTGTATACTCTAAAAAAACAGAGCGCATGAACCACTGTATGTCACGTTTGAGTCCACACCGTAATCACCGTATTGAGACTACCCAGCTACAGACGAGGTTGCGCATATGCCGGAACAGAAACTGGGAGAATTGCTGATCCTCAATAAACTGATCTCTCCCGACCAGTTCGAGCAGGCCCTGGAGGTTCAGCGGATCAATCCGGACCAACCGATCGGTCAGATTCTCTGTCAGCTCGGGTTTCTCAATGAGAAAAACCTCGAATACGTTCTGGATCACAATAAAAAGCGCAGGAAGCTTGGTGAAATACTTATCTCCCAGCGACTGATCGACGAAGGCAAGCTGAATAACGCCCTCAAGATTTGTAGCGAAGAAAAGATACCTCTCGGCAGGGCCTTGATCCGGCAGCGACTGCTCGAGGAAGAACAGCTGGCGCGAGCCATTGCCCTGCAGCATGACCTGAAGTTTGTCAATCTTGCCGGCATCCGTTTCGACCCCGAACTCTCAAGTTTTGTCAATCCGACGTTCGCACAACGACTGCGCATCGTACCGATCCGGTGTCGTGATAAATGCCTGACCATTGCAATGGCCTATCCGATCCAGCGTGATGAACTGCAGCAGCTTGAAAGCTGGTGTCAGATGCAGATCACGCCGGTAATCGCCAAGGAGAGCGACATCCTGATCGCCCAACAGAAGATCTTCAGGATATCCGGGATGGGCGAGCATGCAAAACTGCATTTCGAGCTTTCCGAAGATCAGGCAAAGGAAGGCGTCAAATCAAAATATGTCGCCGACTTTATCAGTGCCGATGTCGATTATCTTACCAAGAGGATCATTACGACCGGCATCAAGGATGGCAGCAGCGATATCCACCTGGAAGCCACTGAAAACGGTATGGTTGTCCGGTACCGCCTGGACGGAATTCTCCAGACGATAGATTTTGGCGCCGACAATGCCCACATCAACAACAATGGACGACAGATCGTATCAAAGATCAAGATCCTCTGCGATATGGATATTGCGGAACGCCGCCGTCCCCAGGACAGCAGTTTCAAAATGAAGGTTTCCAAGGAAGGGGTCGTACGCAGCGTTGATTTCAGGGTCTCAACCGTTCCGACCCAGTTCGGTGAAAATGTGGTTATCCGTATCCTGGATAAGCGGAACGGTTCGCTGACCCTGGAGGGGTTGGGTTATTTTCCGGAAGACGTCGCCGCACTGTACAGCGCGCTTGACAAACCAACCGGCATTTTTCTTGTGACCGGTCCGACCGGTTCCGGCAAATCATCGACCCTGTATGCGGTGCTGTCACATATCAACACCCCCGGAGTCAAGACCCTGACGATCGAAGATCCGATCGAATACAGTATTGACGGGATCACCCAGACCGAGGTCAACGAGATTATCGGCAACACGTTTGCACGTCTGCTGCGGGCCTTCCTGAGACAGGACCCCGACAACATCATGGTCGGCGAGATCCGTGACCTTGAAACCGCCACCATCTCCATGCGGGCAGCCCTGACCGGTCATACGGTTCTTTCCACCCTGCATACTAACGATGCCACCAGTGCGGTTACCCGTCTGATCGATATGGGGGTCGAACCGGGGCTGATATCGACGACCCTCCGCTGCGTACTCGCCCAGAGACTGGTGCGCTGTGTCTGCCAGAAATGCAAGGTTCCCTATACCCCGACTGACATCCTGTTACAGGAATTCGGCATACCACCCAGCTGCCCCCAGATCTTTGTCCAGGGGACAGGGTGCTCGGACTGCCACTACACGGGGTTTAGCGGCAGACGACCAATCGTCGAACTCTGGCTTCCGACCCGTGAAGAACTGCTGATGCTCAATCGCAAACCGGATAATTTGAGTCTCCGTTCTTTGGTGTTTGCTGCCGGCAAGCGGCGTACCATGATAGAAGACGGTTTTCGGCGGGTCCAGGCAGGAGAGACAACCCTTGAGGAATTAATGAGGGCTGTACCCTATGAGCAGATTGAGGCGGGGCGGGAAAGGATTGCTGCGCTGTTCAGCGGCAGCAACGGGTCAGGGTAAGCCTGCAGCATTACGAATAGCGGCATTCGCTCGATCAGGAGAGAGTTCCTTCAACTTCTGCAAGGCCACAGCGGCACGATGTTGGTCTTGCAACTGTACGGCGACAAGATACAGGTTGTACCAGGCAAGTTCAAAGGTCGGCAGCAGGATCACGGCAGCCTCATAGGATTTGAGTGCATCAGCCGGACGTCCGAGATATTCGTAGGCAAGTCCGAGATTATTGCGGCTGTTGGCAAACCACTGTGTCAGGTAACGGGGGTTGGCCATCCTTCCCCCCAGCAGAAATCGCTGCCCGTTATCAAATCTTCCCTCATACTTCCACGTCTGTTCCAGTGCCATTCCGAGATTATTGAGTGGATCATGCATGCCGGGCGACAGTTCCAGAGTGTGTACCAGGAGCGGTATGGCCTTGTCGGGTCTTTGTGCATCAAGGTAAGCGGCGGTCAGATTTGCCAGTACTCTCGGCTTGTTGGGCGACTTTCGGGCCGTATCCTCCCACAGCATCAGACCGCTGCTCCAGATATGGTTTCGTTGGACGGTCGCGATGCTGAAGACACAGCAGATGAACGCCACCCCACAACACAAAATTGTGCGTGCCCTGTCTCTGTATCCCGCCAGGGCTGCTGCACCTGAAACGATTGCAAGAATACCTCCCCCCGATGGCAGGTAGATCCGGTGTTCGAACATAACATCAAGGATCGGTATGATGCTTGATTCTACCAGCAACGTTACATAAAACCAGACGATGCCCAGTGATGCCAGCCGCAGGCAGGTTCCCTGATGGCACTCCCCGGCCCGCAGCAGGCGGCCGGATCGCCGGAAAAGAAGGGCGGCCGCAGTCCACAGGGACAGGTGAAGCGCTAATGGAGCAAGTACCTGCAGGGAAAAAAGGTTCTTCTGGAGCGGTATATCATAATCAAGGTTCAAGCCTGTCGGGACGATGAGCAGACCGAGATAGCGGGCCACCACCCCCGCCTGGGTCAGGAGGTAGTCCCCCCGGGAGTAGGTCAGCTCTTCCCGGGTACCGTGTTTAATATTGTAGAGCAGATCTTCGAGCCCGCCGCTTCCCTGAATCTGAATGATTCTGGAGAGCGGTATTACCAACAGTGTCACGAGGATGCAGCCGACAAATATCCTGTTTTTCAGCAGCTGCCCTTGAAACAGCATTGCTTCGACAATGACAAACATCAAGGGAAGGGTATAGGCGATCTCCTTGCTGCGCATGGCGAGGATTGCCGAAGCCAGTGAGGCAACAGCATAGAGGATGGTCCGGGACAGAGGGCTTCCCGAGCGGGCAGAGATGCGTGCATGAATAAACGTCATGACGGAGCAGAAATAAAACAGGGCGGCCATGGCGGTATATCTTTGTACAATGTAGGTAACCGCTTGGGTCTGGATCGGATGGCAGACAAACAGAAGGGCGGTTGCAACCGGCAAAAACTGCTGCAAAAACCGGTCATCATCCTGTTGAGGGTGAAACTCCGTCCGTACGGCAGCTAGGGCGGCCGAGACAAGTCCATAGAGAGAAACGGCAGCGGCCAGGTGGACGGCAATATTGACGAGATGAAAACCGAATGGCTGATCGCCATGCAGCTGGTGATTAAACACAAAGGTCAGGTCCACCAGTTGACGCGAACTGGGGCTGAACGCCCGGGCCCAGAGCAGGGACTTGTCAGTAATTCCGAGATCGTCGAATTGAAATGGAACCTGGAGAGAATTGGCGTAGACCGCACATCCGACCATCAGAACAACGGCAACCTGAAATGGAGTACTGAAGAGGGAAACCAAACGGCTTGATATGTTACTCCATTTCATGGAGACCCCGGTTGAGATGAATACGTGTAGAATATGTGTATCGTATTGAAATGTTGAACATATCTGTAGTAACACACGCCCCACGGCGTGTCAAGAAGGGGCAGGGACGGATTAACCGGTAACTGATTGTTTGTCGTTTATTTACCTCGTGGTTTTGTGATAAAAGAGAAAGATTGTGTCGTACATCCCGCCAGTTCTGCACTAGTTACTTATTCCGGGACCATTGTCCCTGAGAATCACGAGGAAGCGTTGCCAAAGATCTTCTTCACTACACCACCGGTCAGCATGGAAGAACGGTACGGTTCCCTTGCCGGCGCGGGCAGCTCCCTGCCATCCCTGGGGATACTCTTCCTTGCAGCGGTCACCAGGGAGCACGGCTATCCGACGGTCGTAGCCGATGCCGCAGCCAGCAACCTTTCCGCGGACGCGTTACTTGAACTGGTCGTGGCAACACAACCCGATGTGCTGGGATTGTCGGCTACAACCTTTTCCATCTTCCATGCCGCGGCCTTTGCGGCCCGGGTCAAGGACCTTATCCCCGACATTACCGTCATCATCGGCGGCCCGCATGTATCGGCGGCACCGCTGGAGACTATGGATCGCTTCCCCGAATTCACCATCGCCGTGATCGGGGAGGGGGAAGAGACGATCCTCGACCTGATGCGGGCGATGGAGACTGGGGGCGGTTTCGAATCGGTGCCGGGTATTGTGGTGCGACGTGACGGACAACCGGTACAGACCGACCGGCGGCAGTTCATCTCCGATCTGGACCAGCTCCCGTATCCTGCCTGGGATCTGCTGGAGGGCTTCCCGGAACGTTATCCTCCTGCAACCTTCAAGGTACGGCGATTGCCGGCTGCGTCACTGGTCACCTCCCGTGGCTGCCCCAATCGCTGCATCTTCTGCGACCGTTCCGTGTTCGGTTCCAACTGCCATGCCTTCTCGGCCGGATACGTGGTCGGCATGCTGCGTCACCTCCACGACCGGTTCGGGGTCCGCGAGTTCAGCTTCGAGGACGATACCTTCATTACCTTCAAGAAACGCCTGACCGCCATCTGTCGTGAGATCATCGACAGCGGTCTTGATATCTCCTGGACCTGTCTCGGCAGGGTTAACAGTATCGATGCCGAAACCCTGGCACTGATGAAACAGGCCGGCTGCTGGCAGATCAGCTTCGGCATCGAGAGCGGTAATCAGGATATCCTCACGACGATCCACAAACATGCGACCCTGGAACAGATCAGGAAGGCGGTGCAGCTCTGCCATCGATCGGGTATCCTGAGCAAAGGATTCTTCATCGTCGGCCATCCCGGCGAGACAGTGGAGACGCTTGAGCAGACCCTGACGTTTGCCCTGGAACTTCCGCTGGATGATATCAGTGCCACCATGCTGACCCCCTTTCCCGGGACCGAAATTTATGATCGGGCCGATGAATTCGGCACCTTTGACCGCGACTGGTCGCGGATGAATCTGCTGAACACCGTATTTGTCCCGCATGGCCTCACCAAGGAGATCCTGGAGGAACGACAGCGCGAGATGTTGCGGCGTTTCTACCTCAGGCCCCGCATCGTTTATAGCTACCTGTGCAGGTTACTGGCCAATCCGTCCATGATTAAGGGTTTCCTGGCCGGTGCGCGGGCATTCTTCCGCAGTGTCGGCACCCCGCGATGACAGTGCCACTTGCGTCGGTTGTCATTGTCAACTGGAACGGCCGGCGGTTTCTGCCGGACTGTCTTGATTCCCTCCGGGCTCAGACCTGTACCGATTTTGAGGTCATTGTCGTCGACAACGGTTCCCGTGACGGCTCCGTGGAGCTGTTGGCCGCATCCTATCCCTGGGTACGGGTCGTTTCCCTGGACGAGAATACCGGTTTTGCCGGCGGCAACAACGCAGGTTTTGCGATCGCCCGCGGCAGCTATGTTGTCACCCTCAACAACGACACCCGCGTTGAACCGGACTGGCTGGCGGAGCTGATGGCACCGGCCCAGGCGGACCCGGCGGTCGGCATGGTTGCCAGCCGCATCTGCAGTTGGGACGACCCGGAGGTGCTGGATTCGCTCGGTGTGGCCATCTGCCGTGACGGCATGTCCCGCGGCAGTCGCAGACGGCAGCGTTTTTCGGACCTTTCACTCGAAAAGGTTGAAGAGATCTTTATCCCCAGCGCCTGCGCGGCGCTCTACCGGCGGAAGATGCTCGACCAGATCGGCTGTTTCGACGAGGATTTCTTCGCCTACTGTGAAGATACCGATATGGGGCTGCGGGGACGGGTGGCCGGCTGGTCGGCCCTGCTTGCCCGTGATGCGGTCGTCTATCACCGTTATTCCTCCAGCGGCGGGGTGTTTTCTCCCTTCAAGCTGTACCTGGTGGAACGGAATCATTACTGGGCCGCCATAAAAAGCCTTCCCCTGAGCATGCTCGTCGCCCTGCCGTTCTGGACGATGGTGCGTTACGTTGTACAGGCCCGGCTGGTACTGACCTCGAAAGGTGCCGGAGGCCAGTTTCGGGAGGCGTCACCATCCTCACTGGTCATGGCGCTGCTGCGCGGCATGCGGGACGCCGCCCTTGGTCTGCCAGACCTGATAAAAAAACGCCGCGCCGTCATGGCCACCAGGGGGCTTTCCCCAACAGAGATGCATGCCCTGATACGTCGTTATTCCATAACCTTTTCGGAGCTCCTCGATGCGGCCTGACGCCTGCACCCACGCCCACACCACCAACAGGAACCAGATCCCATGAATCTGCTCGTTATTTATCCCGGCCTTGTTGACGGTTTCGGGTCATTCTCATCCGGTAGTGACTGGTTCAACCACGGTGTCGGTATCATCTGCTCGGTACTGAAACAGGAGGGGCACCGGGTCAGGTATCTGGACTGCCGGACCTGCCGTGACTGGTCCGACGTCCGGACACGGATTGCCGCCGAACCCTTCGACGCGGTCCTGATCTCGGTTTCAACCGTCGATTTCGTGCCGTTCCAGCAGATTGCCGTCATGATCCGGGAGATTGCCCCGGGGACAAAGATTATCGCCGGCGGCCCCCATGCCACCCTGGCGACCGATGCCATGCTGGCGGTGCCGGAGTGTGACTGCATCTTCACCCATGAGGCCGAGGTATCGCTGCCACAGCTGCTGAAGGACCTTGATTCGCTGCCGCGCCTGGTCCGGGGTGAGATGCCTGAGGATCTGGACCGGCTCCCCTTTGTGGACCGTTCCCTGGCACCGGCCGGAGAGACGCCACTCTTCTGGGGGCTCAAGCGCCCCTTCTTCACCATCACCGCGTCCCGCGGCTGCCCCTTTAAATGCACGTTCTGCCAGCCGGCAGAACGGTATGTTTTCGGTGACAAGATCAGAAAACGATCCGTGGAAAACCTGATGGCGGAACTGGAACAGCTTCGTGACGACTACGGCATGCGTTCATTCATGATTCATGATGACTGTTTCACCCAGTTTCCCGGTTGGGTGGAAGAGTTCTGCCGTCAGAAGATCGAACGGGGACTGCGCCAGCCGTTTGTCTGCCAGACCCGGGCCGATATCGTCTGCAAACGGCGCGATATGATGGAGCGGCTGGCCCGGGCAGGGTTGAAATGGGTCTTGATCGGCTTTGAAAGCGGCAGTGACCGGGTACTTTCATTCATCAAGAAGGGGAGTACCGTTCAGCAGAATATCGAGGCGGCAGAGATCTGCAAGGAACTGGGGATCAAGATCTTTGCCAACTACATGTTCGGTCTCCCTACGGAGACCGCGGATGAGATGGAGGCAACCGCCCTGATGATGCAGCGCATCATGCCGGATATCCACAGCCCGTCGGTATTCACCCCCGCACCGGGCAGCGACCTGTACGAGTACTGCCGTAGCGAGGATCTGATCCTGATCTCCAGTTCGGAAGGATACCGCAGAAACATCAACAGCGGCGCCAAGATCAAGGGGGTCGATTACGAACTGGTGCAGCGGATGGTGAAGCTGAGCATGAAGGGGGCCTTTGCGAAGCGAGCCCGCTTTGCCCTGCAATTGGCACAGAATGCACTGATGAGGGGGCTGCGTGTCATCTGACATCGCACCGCGGCTGGCGAGGAACTCGGCACTCTACGCCATGAAAAGCGTTGTTGCCCTGGCGGCGATGCTTCTGGTCACACCGGTCATCATCGGCACGGTCGGTACCGATCAGTACGGGATCTGGGCCCTGGCAGGGGTTCTGACCTCCTACACCCAGCTGAGCGATTTCGGTATTACGGAAAGCCTGGTGAAGTATGCGGCGGAGTTCCACGCACGCCGGGAGACTGACCAGCTCAACCGCCTGGTCAATACAGCCCTGGTTCAACTGCTCTGTCTTGCGGTCCTGATCGGCGGACTCCTGTACCTGCTGATGCCGATGGTGACGGAACTGCTGCTGAAGATTCCACTCCGGCTTCAGGGAGAGGCGGTGCTCATCTTCAGGCTCTCCATCGGCATCTTCCTCTGCAATCTGGTGCTCGGGGTCTTCAATTCGCTGGTGATCAGCACCCAGAGCATCGGCTACACCAGTTCGATCAACATCGCCTCCACGATCATCGGCGTCATCGGCACCCTCGGTTTTCTTCATGCCGGCTGGGGACTGCGCGGCCTGGTGGCCACCAACGCCATCGTTGCCCTCGTAACGGGCGGGCTGAACATTGCTGTTGCCCGCAGGCTCTTTCCGGAGCTCCGGATCTGTTTTACCAGATGGACCGACCGACAGATGATGCGGCAGATATTCTCCTTCAGCTGGAAGATTCAGGCCTCAAACATCTCACAGCTGATGATCTTCCAGATCGACCGCATCCTGCTGAGCCGGTATCTCGGGCTGGAGGCCGTGGCCTTTTACGAGATCGGCAGCAATGCGGCCTTTTACGCCAAAAGCTTTCTCTCGGTCCTCTTTGCACCGATGGTGCCTGCTGCCTCGGCCCTGCAGGCCACGAATGATCACGACCTGATCGGCGGGCTCTACAAGCGCTCCTTCAAATTCATGGTCCTGCTTGCGGTACCGTTCACCCTGCTGGTTATGGCGGCCGCCGATCCGTTCATCGGGATCTGGATGGGACCGGGATTCGGATTGTCGGCCCTCACGCTGCAGCTGCTCATGCCGGCCTATCTGATCAATATCCTGACCGGTCCCGGCACCTTCATCCTTAACGGGATCAATCGCCCGGATATCGGAATGCGGGCGGCATTCACCGCCGGAGTCACCAACCTCGTGCTCTGCCTGATATTTGTGCTGACCTTCGGTTATTTCGGCCTGATTATCGGGATCAGCACCTCGCTGGCGGTCTCGGCAGCCTACTTCTTTTCCCTGTTCCACCGGACCCTGCCGGAGATCGGCTGGGACGTGTACCGGCGCACCCTCGTCAAACCGTTTGTCATCGCCGTGCCGGCTGCCGCTGCGCTGTATTTCACCGGCCTCTCCGGATGGGGGGCACACTTGCCGGTGCTGCTGACCGGTGTGGTCGTTTATGCCGCGACGGTTGGATTTCTGCTGCTCCGGTGCGGGTATCTCGACGAATTCGAGCGGCGCATCTTTTACGGTCTGCTGCCGTTCAAAACGGAGGGGCGTTGATCTATGGCCAAGGTTTCCGTCTGCATACCTACCTACAACTACGGGCACTTTATCGGTGAAGCGGTAGAATCGGTCCTGCGGCAGAGTCTGCAGGATTTCGAAATCATCATTACCGACAACGCATCCCAGGACGATACGGAACAGATCGTTGCCCGCCTGTGTGAAGGGGAACCGCGGATCCGTTATCTGCGCAACAGTGAAAATCTTGGCATGGTTGCCAACTGGAACCGCTGTCTGGAGCTTGCAACCGGTGAGTACGTCAAATACCTCTGCGCCGACGATGTCCTTGAACCGGAGTGCCTGAAAAAATTAGCTGCACTTCTGGATGCCCATCCGGAGGCCACATTGGCGGCATGCGCCCGGGGGGTAATTGCCGATGGCAGTAGCACCTCGTATCTTGCGTATTCCGACAGGGCTGAAGTAGTGCCGGGGCCTGAATGTATCCGGCGCATGCTGATCGGCGGCAATCTGGTCGGGGAACCGACGGCGGTCATGTTTCGGCGGTCATCGGCACGATGGGGATTCAATCCAGGGTTTCAGCAATTGACGGACATGGATTTCTGGCTCCATTTGCTGGAGGAGGGGGCATTTGCCTTTACCCCCGACGTGCTCTGTCTCTATCGTCAACACGAGGGGATGGAGACAAAGAAGAACATGCGGTCGCTGCGGATCTACACGGAAGGTCGCGTCATCTACCGGACCTATAGCAGATCGCCAGGGGTGCATCTCGCAGTCGCACGACCATTCTGCAGTATGCGCCCTCTGCTTGCGTTCCTTTACAGTTGGCTCTATGCT
>CAZSTJ010000105.1:0-12195 GCA_964609805.1 uncultured Geobacter sp.
GGCGATGATCTCGTAGGAGGAGGAGATGACGCCGCACTTGTTGGCCGAGGCGTCCCGCATGATCGTTGCCCCGTTCCGCTGCA
Organism: uncultured Geobacter sp.; assembly: GCA_964609805.1. Taxonomy (GTDB): domain Bacteria; phylum Desulfobacterota; class Desulfuromonadia; order Geobacterales; family Pseudopelobacteraceae; genus CAIPTY01. The sequence continues at coordinate 84 of CAZSTJ010000105.1, forward strand.
ATTGGATCCGTGCCTCCGGGGTGATGAAGGAGTTGGCCCCCTCAATGATCACCCGTGATGACGGGGCCCCCTGGCCGTCAAGAAAGGCCCGCCAGTTGCTGCTGTCGATGGTCTCGGGCCGCCCCCCGGCGGGGATGAAAAGATCGGCTGTGGACGTGAACACCAGGCTGTTGTAGAGGTGGTTGAACTCGTCGATGTCGAGCCATTCCTCCGTCAGATGTCCCCCGGTCCTGCTCATCCGGCGGTGGGTTGCCCGCAGTCCCTCCATGCGGCGGCCGGTGCGATAGACCATGAAGCCTCCCTCGCCGAGCGCCTCCGGATCAAAGGCGTCCAGATCACGGGCCAGCACGATCCGTTTCAGGGCCGCGCGGTCGATGCCGTTGGGGTCGAAGAGGGCGGCGGTGCCGTCCAGGATCAGCCGCACCCGCATCCCGGGACAGCGGTCCAGCATGATGCGCAGGCAGTTGCCGGCCACGTCTCCGCCCGGCCCGCCGGTCATCTTGAGGGTAAACGGGTCGCGGGTCATGTCGATCCCGGCTGCGTCGGCCATGGTGATCTCGGCAAACTTCACCACCCCGGTGGAGGTGACGCCGTACTCCTTGTGATTGATGCCGACCCGTTTGCTGGACATGATGCCGATCCCCAAGATGTAGCCCCGCTTGCGCGACAGCGCGGCAATGGCTTCGATCATGTCGTCGTGCATGTTTTCGTCAGGACCGATCTCGATCGGTTCGTCGTCGCCGTAGTAATCCACCACCCGCGGGTCAACGGCACGGCCGTCCCGGGTGACGAAGATATCGAGGAAGGCGTTGGCCACGCCGTACTGCAGCTTGAACAGCCGCCATCTCTCCTGCTCGCCGCCTGAAGGTCCCAGGTGTGAGGCGTCCAGTACCAGTGCCAGCTTGGAGCCCCCTTCGTAGATGTCCTTGTTCTTGAAGTGCTGGGTATGGGCCAGGACATACACCTCACGGAAGAGGGTATTGGCACTGGTGAGGTAGTCGTCGGCGCTGCGGGCCATGACCGTGCGCCACCCCCCGCGGGCGATGTCGGAAAAGCCCACGTGGTAGCCGGCGCCGTAGCGACTGAAGAAGAAGGTCACCCGGAACGGCAGGTCCTCGGGCAGGTCACTCGTGAACTCGCTTCCCATGTCGCGCAGATAGGCCGGATCGAGTCTGACCGCCAGCGCCTGTTTCTCCGTCACGAAGAAATTGGTCTTGAGGGCGTGCATGATCATCAGGAAACAGCAGCGGTAGACCGCCCGGCGGATGTCGTCCAGCCAGCGGTGTCCGGTGTTGTACCCCTCAACCGCCTCAAGGGTCTCGATGACCATGGCGCTGTAGGCGGCCTCCCGGTCCGGCAGGGCCGGGTCGAAGCGGGCCCGGAACAGCTTCACCAGCAGTTGGGCCATTTCGGGGTGGTCGTAGAAGGCGCGCTGCACATCCTCCAGCCCGAAACGCTCCGGCTGACTGTGGGCCAGGCTGGTGTGGCAGAAGGCGATGAAGGCGTTGACCAGGGCGGCATCCTCGCCGGTCATGAGCCCGGCGGTCACCACCTCGCGGTAGATCTCTGAGGAGACCGACAGGAGCTGGGTGGCACAGAGTTCACTGGTCAGGCGGCTTGCCAGTTCGCTCCCCGGTGCCAGGTTCTCCCCCTGGCGGCTCGTCACGAAGAAGGCCCCCAGGAAATAGGGATGGATCCCGTTGGTTATGGTCTGGCAGTAGGCACGGCGGATGCCGATATCCAGGCGGTTGAAGGCCTCCAGGAGCTGTAGGAGGAACTCTTCCTGGGGCGGGTTGCCCACCGCCAGCAAGACGCGGGTTTCCGGCACCCCGTCACGCAGTACCTCCCTGATGTCCAGGAACAGACCTCCCGCAGCATTGCCGCGATCGAACAGCCAGACCAGGTAGGCAACCCTCGAGGGGGGGGAGAGCCGGATGTAATTCTCGTCGTTCAACCAGAGGATCTTCAGCAGGCGATCGAGCCGCTTCAGGTCGAACTCGGGGAATCCGCTGCGCAGCTCACGTCTGACCTTTCGAACCAGGGCGGGGGGGATGGTCACCTCCTGCCGCAGATCGATCTCGTGGGACTGGCGGCGGGCAAAGTCGAAACGCTGGACCTCCAGCTCTTCCGCCATGCCGGGCATGGGGGCATCGGAGTGAGAAAACATGGCATAGGAGATGTTCCGCTCGCCGATTCGCCGCAGGGTGTCGTACAGAGTGCCGGCCCTGCTTCCGCAGGCCACGATCAGCCGCTGTTCACGGTCGGCCAGGATCAGGTGCCGGTTGTCGTGCAGGTGGGGCAACTCACGCGCCAGCAGTGCCAAGGCTCCCTCTTCGTCGGACATGGCCTGAAAAAAGTAGGGGCTCATGTGCTGCTGGAGCCAGACGGCATTCCGGTCGGCTGCGGCCCGGGCGGCGGGGGCGGTACGGCGGATGGCGGCAACGAGGTTCATGGGATAACTCCGTGGCGAGTGGTTTCTCTCTGCAGTATACCGCCAACCGGTGCGTCCGGCAAAGTTTTACCGACAGTAAAAATGCCCGAAAGCTTTGCTTGACCGTATACGGCTGAATTGGTATAGTTCCGCCTCTGAATTTTATTCCAGCTGTAATCGGGAAAAGACAGTGCCTGAAAGGCTTTGCAGGTTTCAAATCGCGGACGGCGGCATCGCCATCGTCGAGGTGCCGGGCGGTCCCGCCGCGTCTGCGCGGCAGTTGCTGGAGGCGTTACAGCGTCAGATCGTTTCCCTGGCGGGGCATGCCGAGATCCGCGGTGTTTTGCTGGCCGCTCCGAACGGTGCCTTCGGCCGTTGTTCGCTGTCCCGTGGCGATGATCCGGCTTTGCTGGCATCGTTCGGTCAGCAGGTCACCTTCAACCTCGAACGGCTCGGCAAACCCTGCGTCGCTGCCATTTCCGGAGAGTGCAGCGGAGTCGGGCTGGAACTGGCCCTGGCCTGCGATTTCATTGTGGCATCCGAAGAGGCCCGATTCGGCTTCCCCGCTATTGACGAAGGGATCATCACCTTCTGTGGCGGCAGCCAGCGTCTGGCCCGTCTGGTGGGCAGATCCAAGGCAAAGGAGATGATCCTGGGGGGAGAGATGATTACGGCGGCAGAGGCCCTGCGTATCCGCCTGGTCAATCGGCTCTATCCCGCCGCCGAGCTGCTGAATGAAACCGTCAAACTGCTGGCTCACATAGGTGGCCGCAGCCCCAACGCCATCCGGGTGGGGGGCGAGGTGATCAACGCCGGCTACGACATCGATCTGCAGACCGCCTGCATGCTGGAGCGGAACGCCTTTGCCCTCTGTTTTGCCCACTTTGACCAGCGTGAGGGGATGCAGTCGTTTCTGGACAAGCGCCAGCCCCGTTTCTCGGAGGAGTAGCCGATGTCTCTGGAGCGGGGCTGCACACAGGTATATACGGGAAACGGCAAGGGGAAGACCACGGCAGCGCTCGGCCTGGCCTTGCGGGCGGTGGGTCGGGGCTTGCGGGTCTGCGTATTCCAGTTCATCAAGGGGGGCGGCCCCTACGGCGAGCACCTGCTTGGCGACCGCCTGGCGCCGCTCTACACCATTGTTCAAACCGGGCGCCCCGGCTGGGTCAATACCAAGGATATCACCGAAGACCGTCGCCTGGCCCAGGATGCCCTGGTGCAGGCCCGGGAGTTGCTGACCTCCGGCGAGTACGACCTGTTTATCTGCGACGAGATCAACGGCGCCGTCGGCTTCGGACTGATCGACGTGGAACAGGTGCTGGAGCTGATCAGCATCAGACCGGAGAAGGTGGAGCTGGTCCTGACCGGTCGCAATGCCCATGAGCGGGTCGTGGAAGCGGCTGACCTGGTGACGGAGATGCGGGAGATCAAGCATTATTACAAGGTAGGGGTACCGGCCAGAACGGGCATCGAGATGTAAGCCTGCGGCGAAAGTCGGCATCGGTCTCTCACTCGCTCACACCGGTCTCTCAAACTCATAGAGCCCACAGAGAAAGTCTTGTTACTGATTCTCTCCGTGTCCTCTGTGAGAGAATGATGTGCCCGGTTTTAAATTGTCTTGATTTGCATGCAGGTTACAGAGTCAGCCTATTACTGAAGGAGGTAGTCACAATGGCATCAAGAACACTGCGGGTACTTGTAGGAAAACCTGGCCTGGACGGTCACGACCGCGGCGCCAAGATCATCGCCCGGGCGTTCCGCGACGCGGGTTTCGAGGTTATCTACACCGGCCTGCACCAGACTCCGGAACAGATTGTTTCCGCCGCCATCCAGGAGGACGTGGACTGCGTCGGACTCTCCATTCTCTCCGGTGCCCACAACACCCTGCTGCCGCGGGTTTGTCAGCTGCTGAAGGAAAAGAACGCCGACGATATCAAGGTCTTCGGCGGCGGCGTCATCCCCGAGGATGATATCCCCGGTCTCAAGTCGGCCGGTATCTGCGAAGTCTTCACCCCCGGCACCTCCACCGAAGACATCGTCAAGTGGATCAGGGACAACGTCCAGCCAAGAGCCTGATGCCTATCAAAAAACTCTCCATACAGGTGGCGAACCGGGTCGGGTATATTCTGCTCGATTCCGGTTCGCGCTTCAACAAGCTCTCCATCACCACCATCCGCGAAGTGAAAAAGGCCCTGGCCCAGGTCGAGGCCGACCCCGAGGTCGGCGTTGTCGTGCTGTCCGGCTATCCGGGCGAGTCCTTTGCCGTGGGGGCCGACATCGGTCAGATGGTGCACTTCACTCCGCCCGACGCCTTCCATTTCTCCGAATTGGGGCAGTCCCTCTTCGAACAGATCGAAACCTGCTCCAAGCCGATCATCGGTGCGCTCAACGGCATCACCATGGGGGGAGGGTGCGACCTGGCCATGGCCTGCGATATCCGTATCGCCGTCGAGACCCTGCAGATTGCCCATCCCGGTGCCCGCCTGGGGATCATCACCGGATTCTGTGGTACCCGCAAGCTGCCGCGCATCGTCGGCAAGAACCTGGCGCGGGAGATCTTCATGACCTCCGATGTCTATTCTGCCGGTGATGCACTGCGGATGGGGCTGGTGGAACGGGTCTACGGGAAGGATGAGTTCTGGGGTGAAACCGTAAAATTTGCCGAGCGGGTCGCCAGCCATCCCCTGGCCGCGCTTTCCGTGGTAAAACGCTTGATCAATGCTGCCGAAGATACCGACCTGCGTAGCGGCTGCCTGCTGGAGCGTGAGGCAGCCACCCATATCAACGCCCGGTTGTAACCGGATCAGCCGCCGGCCGTGCCGGTGGTCCTTTTGAATGCTGCGACGAAGTCATTGACCGGATTGGCCACGACTTCCTTCGGTGTTCCCTCCTGAACGACCCTTCCCCCGTCGATGACGACCAGACGATCCACCACCCGCAATGCCTCGATGCGGTCGTGGGTGGCAATAAGCGCAGCGGTGCGCGACTCGTGCAGGATGCGCCCCAAATCCTCCGCCAGAGCGATCCTGGTGGGGAGGTCCAGGCTGGAGAACGGCTCGTCCATGAGGATCAGTCTCGGCATGAAGGCAAAGGCCCGCGCCAGACTGACCCGCTGGGCCTCGCCTCCGGAAAGCTTGTGGGCTGAGCGTCCGGCCAGGTGGGGTACCTTGAACAGCTCCAGGCTTTCCATGGCCCGGTGACGGGCCTCGCTGCGTCCCACCCCCCTGATGCGCAGTCCCTCGGCCACGTTGTCAAGCACGGTGGTATCGAACAACAGCGGTTCCTGAAAGACCATGGCAATCCGGCGGCGGTAGTCGTTCTCCCGGCGCGGTGTCACCTCATCTCCCTGGAAACGGATGGTGCCCCGTTCCCGTTCGATCAGACAGGCAAGTCCCAGCAGCAGGCTGGATTTGCCGGCGCCATTGGGGCCGATTACGGCTACCTTTTCTTCAGTTCCAATGGTGAAACGGGGCAGGTCCAGCACGGTTACGCCGCCGCGCCGGACCACCATGTTCTCTACCTGGAGCAGTTCGCCGGTGTTGTTCATCGCGGACGCTCCCGCTGCTGGATGTGGGTGAGCAACCAGTTGACGCCGAAGGCCAGCAGCAGCAGGATCAGCGACAGGGCAATGGCGACGTCAAAGTTTCCCTTGCCGGTCTCCATAACGGTTGCCGTGGTCAGTACCCTGGTCTGCCCCTTGATGTTGCCGCCGACCATGATGGAAGCCCCTACTTCGGAGATTACGCCGCCGAACCCTGCCATGACAGCCGCCAGGAGCGGCAGGCGCGATTCGCGTACCAGGATCCAGACGGTCTGGGCCCGGGTGGCCCCCAGGGCGCGGACCTGCAGTTTGAGGTTGGCCGGCAGGCTCTGGATGGCGGCGATGGTGATGCCGGTGACGATGGGGGTGGCGATGACCGCCTGGGCCAGTATCATGGCCAACGGAGTGTAGAGGATCTCCAGGAATCCGAGAGGGCCGTTGCGCCAGAGAAAGATGGTAACGAAGAGGCCGACTACCACCGGCGGCAGTCCCATGCCGGTGTTGACCATGCTGATTACCAGGCGCCGGCCGGGGAAGTCGGAGAGCGCCAGAAAGACTCCGGCCGGGATACCGAACAGCAGGCTGACCAGGGTGGCGCAGCCGGAGATCTTCAGGGACAGCAGTGTGACTGCCAGTACCTCCCGGTCAAGGGAGAACAGCAGCTTGAGAGCCGTCAGTATTCCGTCAAGAATCAGCTCCATCAGAGCCCCAGGGACTCCGGTTTCTTACCGGCATCGGGGAAGAAGAGGGGAACCCCGAATTTATCTATCCCGAAGCGGCCGATGATATCCTGGCTCTTCTTCGAGATCATGAAGTCGGCGAAGGCCTTGCCGCCGGCAGCGTTTACCTTTGGCCACTTGGCGGTGTTGATCTCGATTACATGGTAGATGTTGAGCAGTTTACCATCCCCCTCAACGAGGATTTCAAGCCCGAGATTCTTCTTCAATGCCAGGTAGGTGGCCCGGTCAGCCAGCACGTACCCTTTCTTCTCCGCGGCAACGTTCAGGGTCTGCCCCATCCCCAGGCCGGTCTGCTGGTACCATTTCTGCCCTTCAGGGGTGATCCCGGCGGCCTTCCAGAGCCCCTTCTCCTTGGCGTGGGTGCCGGAGTTGTCACCGCGGGACGCGAACAGGGCTTTGTTCTCGGCGATGCGTTTCAAGGCATCAGCCGCCTTCAACCCCTTGACCTTTGCCGGGTCTACTGCCGGTCCGAGGATGATGAAGTCGTTATGCATGACCAAGCGTCGGGAGGCCCCGAAGCCGTCGGCCATGAATTTCTTCTCTGCATCAGGGGAATGTACCAGCAGTACGTCGGCTTCTCCCTTCTCTCCCATCTTCATGGCCTGGCCGGAGCCGACCGAGATGGTTTTCACCTGGTAACCGCTCTCCTTCTCAAAGGCCGGCACCAGTACATCCAGCAGTCCTGAGTCCTGGGTGCTGGTGGTGGTGGCCAGGATGACGGTTTTCGGTGCGGCCTGGGCGAGCGCTACCCAAACCAGTATGACAAGCAGAGTTACGAGGGATGAAAGGTAAGGTGATCGGCGCGGTGAACTCATGGGTGTTCCTCCTAGAATTGGTAACTTCTCGCGTCAGTTGGACTTCTATAAACAAAAACAGGCCCCGGTTTCGAATGAAAGGGGGCCTGAGCAAATCGGATCTATTCCGTTTCGCATCTTCAGGATCCCCTTTTCAAAAGGAGGGCGGCGCTGTTTCCGGCGACACCCGCAGGTCGCAAGGCCATGGGGTTTTTCCCCTGTAGGTGCTGCGACTCGGAGATACAGATTATGGAGTGGAACTTTATAGAAGCTCCGACTTCAATACAAGCGAAAACTGTTGCCATGGTAGTTATCCGGCGGGGTTGCAGACCGTCTTTATTGTGCTTGAATTGTGTGGCTGATCTGGGCTATTTTGCATAGATTACAGAGTTTCAGGGGACCCGGCCTGCCGGGAACACCGGGTGAAAAATGGGAAATGAACATATGAACAACAGGACGTTGCCATCGCCCCGCAAGGAGGGGATCCTGTCGGGATTGATGCTGTTCGCCGTGACCCTTGCCGTCGTGGCGCTGTTGGGGGTCTCCGGGTATGTGTTCTACCTGCTGGCAAAGCTGCCCCGGGTGGACCGGCTGGCAGACTACAAACCTCCTATCGTTTCCCAGGTCTTCGGCGACGACGGCAGCCTGGTGGGTGAATTCTACCTGGAACGCCGCATCGTGGTGCCGGTCAATAAGATGCCGCGCAAGCTGATCCAGGCATTTGTGGCGGCCGAGGACGCCAGCTTCTATCAGCACAAGGGGATCGATTACCTGGGCATCGTGCGGGCCGCCTTCAAGAACCTGATCTCCATGCGCAAGAAGGAGGGGGCCTCCACCATCACCCAGCAGGTGACCAAGTCCATGCTGCTGACCTCGGAGAAGAAGTTCTCCCGCAAGATCAAGGAGGCCATCCTGGCCAAGCGGATGGAGGAGAAGCTCTCCAAGGACGAGATCCTCTACCTGTACCTGAATCAGATCTACCTCGGTGCCGGCGCCTACGGGGTGCAGGTGGCGGCAGAAAGCTATTTCGGCAAGAATGTGGATCAGTTGAACCTGGCGGAGATTGCCATGCTGGCCGGTCTCCCCAAGGCACCCAATACCTACTCACCCATCAAGCACCTGGATAAGGCCCGCGAACGACAGGCCTACGTCCTGGAGCGGATGGTCAAGGAAGGGTACATCACCGAGGCCGAGGCCGACCACGCCCGGAAGAGCCCGATCGAAATCAAGACAATGAAAAAGGTCAACAGCGTCCAGTCGGCCTATTTTCTGGAACATCTACGGATACAGCTGGAGGAGAAGTACGGTGAGGACCAGCTCTACAAGGGGGGGCTGAAGATCTATACCACCATGAATGCCGAGATGCAGCGTGCCGCATTCGAGAGTGTCCGGAACGGCCTCAAAGCGGTGGACAAACGGCAGGGGTTCCGCGGTCCGATGAAGTTCCTCAAGGATAGCGAGGTTGAACCCTTCTGTACCAAGATTGAAGAAGGGATTGATTCGGCCGCTCTCAAGGCCGGCGATACCTATCAGGGGGTGGTGGTCGGTTTCTATCCCGAAAAAGGTGAGGCGATCGTCAGGGTGGGGGACCGCAAGGGGATTTTGAACCGGAAGAATATGGCCTGGGCCGGCAAGATCGGGATGATCAACAGCTACGGTAAGCCGGAAAAAGGGGTCAAGGCCCTCACCCTCGGCTCCGTGATAGAGGTATCGGTCGTGACGCCCGATGTCAACCGGGAAGGGGCCCAGTTTGCCCTGGACCAGACGCCGGATGTCCAGGCGGCACTGGTGGCCATGGATCCCCGCACCGGCGGGGTCAAGGCAATGATCGGCGGGTATGATTTCCGCAAGAGCCAGTTCAACCGTGCCATTCAGGCCAAACGGAATGCCGGTTCCGCCTTCAAGCCGATCATCTATGCCGCGGCCCTGGAGAAGGGGCTGACAACGGCGACGGTCATCAATGACGCAGAGGTGGAATATCCGGATGGTGCCGGCGGGACCTGGAAGCCGAGGAACTATGACGGCACCTACCGGGGGCCGGTGACCATGCGCGAGGCGCTGACCTATTCCATCAATATGGTCAGTATAAAGATCATGGATCAGGTCGGTGTTCCCTATACGGTGGAATTTGCCAAAAAGCTCGGCTTTAGCTCGAAGATCGAACCGAATCTTGCCCTGGCCCTGGGTGCGGCCAGTATTTCCCCCTTTGAACTGACGAACGCCTATGCGGTCTTTGCCAACAAGGGGATGCTGCAGCCCGCCTACTTTATCACCAAGGTGACGGATAACGACGGCAATCTCCTCCAGGAGACTGTGCCGCCGCTGCCGGTGCCGGCGGTGTCGCCGGAGGCGTCCTATGTCATCACCAACCTGATGCAGAGCGTTGTCATGAGCGGCACCGGCCACCGGGCCAGCATCAACCGTCCGGTTGCCGGCAAGACCGGCACGACCAACGAAGGTAAGGATGCCTGGTTCGTCGGATATATCCCCCAACTGGTGACCGGTGTCTGGGTCGGTTACGACCAGGAACGTTCCCTTGGCTCCGGTGGAACCGGCGGGCAGGCCGCAGCACCCATCTGGGGTGAATTCATGCAGAAAGGTACCTCGTCACTGCCGGTGGAGGATTTTACCGCACCGGAGAACGTGACCTTCGTGCTGATCAACCCCCGCACCGGCAAACTGGCCCGGGAGGGGACCCCGGGGGCGACTATGGAGTGCTTCATCAAGGGAACCGAGCCGGGTGGATACGACGGCGACCGATAATCCGGCTTACCGGTGACAGAAAAATGAAAGGGGCCCAGAATAGCGCCCCTTTTTATGTGATGCGGTGATGCGGTTGGATGATCCGTGCTAGAGGGTTATCTCCTCCGCCACCCCGGCCTTGCGCTTGATGACGGCCTCCACCTTCTGCCAGTCGACCTGGTCGGACAGCCTCTGCTTTTCGATCAGCCGGCGGGCCTCATCACCCAGGCGGATATTCATGGCGTACACGTCGCGATGCACCTCCAGGAAGACCCTTCCCTGTTCGGTGACCGCCAGCTTGACCGGTTTGTAGATGATCTCGCCTGGGGTGTTGACCGTGATCTCCCTGAAGAGTTCCTCCATCTGTTCCGGATAGACCCGGATACAGCCGTGGCTGGCAAAGCTGTAGATCGACCAGGGCTTGGTGGTGCTGTGGATCATGATGCCGGGGAGAGATGTCTTGATGGCGTATTTGCCCAGCGGATTCTCAGGGCCGGGGGGGATGCTGGTGATGATCTCCTTCCCCTTTTCTTCCATCTCAGACTGGATCGAGGGGGGGACATGCCAGGTCGGGTCCTTCATCTTGGCAGTCACCTTGAATTTGCCGGTCGGGGTCTTCCAGTCGTACTTGTCCGACTTGACCGGCACGCCCAGCGCCACCGGCAGGGAAACGGCCAGCTTCCCCTGTTTGAAATAATAGAGGGTGCGGTCGGGGATGTTGACGACGATGCCGTTCCTCATCCGTTGGGGGACGATCTTCCGGTTATTGTAGACCAGCTTCTGGCCGATCTTGAGATACCCCTTTTCATCAAGCCCGTTTTGCCTGATAATGTGCTGTCTGCTGACGCCCAGTTTTGCCGCCACCAGCCGGATGGTATCCCCCTTGACAACCGTGTAGCTGCTGGCAGTCCCCACCAGTTTTTCCGAACTGATGTCTTCAGTCGGGAGTTCTCCTTCTGCAATCAGCGGTTGTGGAGAGTCCTGAAAAATCACCGGCTGTTCGATGGTGGCCGGCGCCGTGTCTGCTTCCCGGGCCGGTCGGGGGAAAGCAGATGTGTCGGTTGATGTCGGCGTATCGGGTTGGACCTGCGCTGCAGGTTCCGGTGAGGGGGAGGGGATAACCGGCACCTCACCCGGAGATTCCGCTGCGGGAGACAGGCCTGCCGGAGACAGGGAGGGCGATGGGATCGAGGCCAGGATAATGCGGGCCTTCTGGACCGTCAGCAGATAAAAGCGGTCTGCCTCATCGGTATCCCCGGTCTGGAAGTAATGTTCAGCGACGGCAAAGGTCGCTTCAGTGCTACGGGCGTCATCGGCACCGTGCCGTTCAGGGTTGAGGTGGCGGAGCCGGTCAAGCTCGGCCAGCGCGTCCTGACGGGGGGTTGCCCATGCCGGCACCAGCGGGGTGGTCGCCATAATCAGTGCCGTAATACCGGCCATGAGTTTTGTTCTGTTAACTCTACATATTGTATGCATGGGCATATACATACAATATGTAGAACAGTCTAATCAATACTAAAGTGGCGATTGTTGATGGTTTTTATCGTGTTGTCCGGATCTGGCGGTCACACGCACCTTTCAGCTGCTGCAGGGAGTGGTAATGGCATTCATTCCGACAACCAGGGAGGAGATGACGGCGCGGGGCTGGTCCGAGCCGGATGTGGTGTTTGTCAGCGGTGATGCCTATATCGACCACCCCGCCTTCGGGGTGCCGCTGCTGGCACGCTGGCTCGAAAAGCACGGCTATCGCGTCGGGATCATTGCCCAACCTGACTGGCGCACCAGGGATGCCTTCATGGCCCTGGGGCGCCCGCGGCTCTGTTTCGCCGTTTCCGCGGGGGCTATGGATTCCATGGTTGCCCAT
>CAZSTJ010000106.1:0-12169 GCA_964609805.1 uncultured Geobacter sp.
GGCGCTGACAAACTCCACCTGGACCTTGCGACCGGCCCCGCCGGTTGTGAGGCCGAAGTCGGGGCCCGCCTGTTCGATCTCCAGCAGGGCCCCCTGCCAGGCCGTTGCCGCAACGAAGAAGTTGATAAAGCCGGGACCGGCGATATCGATCTCCCGCTCCAACAGTCCGTTGCCGGTGCCGATGTGCCGTTTCAGGATCTCGGCGACCTGGCGCGGCGCCTTGCGCTCACCCTTGGCCATCTGCATGGCGACATTGCAGGAAAAGTCCCCGTGATCCGGATTGGCCGGGGTACCTACAACGACGGTGGGGAGGGGGGAGGTAACGAGTTCGCCTGCGGCTGCGGCTGCCTGCAGGGCCTGTTCAACGAGGTCGGCTATCTTCTGGCGGATCATTGCTGGCGGTTTTCCTTGCTGAGAGAGGGAGTGGGTAGTACCTGCCGGTTTTTGGCTGCTCACGAGGGTGTCAGTCTTCAGGCACGGCGGAGACGGCCGTGGCAGGGATGGTGCTGCTTATTTCTTTTCCTGGGGGAACTGGTAGATGACTTCGTTGCCGCGGACGAGGCCGAAATCCTTGCGGGCGATGCTTTCCAGGTAGCGCCGGTCGGTTCTCAGGGCGACGATGTCGAGTTTCAGCTTCTCGTTCTCCGTCTTTGCCTCGGTCAGGCGGCTGTTGATCCGCCGCTGATCCTGCTTCAGTTCAAAGATACGCAGCAGTCCCTTGTCACCGAAGACGGTGAAGAAGAGGATGAAGGCGATACATCCCCCGGGGATCAGGTACATCTTTTTCTGAAACGGAAGTTGCATAGGTTACCTTGCGCCGATTCGTCCGGCAAAATAGGCGGCCGTCCTGCCCAGACCGGTTTCCAGGTCGACACCCGGACGCCAGGCAAGCTTCTCCATGGCGAGGGAGATGTCAGGCTGGCGCTGCTTCGGGTCGTCCTGGGGAAGCGGCGCGTGGATGATTTTAGAGCTTGCGCCGGTTATTGTAATGATTTTCTCAGCAAATTCAAGGATTGTGTTTTCAACCGGGTTCCCCAGGTTGACCGGGCCAATGAACCCGTCGCATTCCATCATGCGGATCATCCCTTCCACCAGGTCGTCCACATAGCAGAAGGAACGGGTCTGGGAGCCGTCGCCGTAGACGGTGATATCCTGACCCCGCAGCGCCTGGAGCATGAAGTTCGACACGACCCGGCCGTCGTTTTCCGCCATGCGGGGGCCGTAGGTGTTGAAGATGCGGATGATGCGGATGTCGACGCCGTTCTGCCGGTGATAGTCCATCATCAGGGTCTCCGCCACCCGCTTTCCCTCGTCGTAGCAGCTCCGGATGCCGATGGGGTTCACGTTTCCCCAGTAGGACTCTGGCTGGGGATGGACCTGGGGGTCGCCGTAGACCTCCGAGGTGGAGGCCTGCAGGATGCGGGCCTTGACCCGCTTGGCGATGCCGAGCATGTTGATGGTGCCCATGACGCTGGTCTTGACGGTCTTCACCGGGTTGTACTGGTAGTGGACCGGCGAGGCGGGGCAGGCCAGGTTATAGATCCGGTCCACCTCCAGCAGGATCGGCTCCACGATGTCGTGGCGGATCAGCTCGAAACGACGATCGTCCAGCAGGTGCAGGATATTGTCCCGGGAGCCGGTGAAAAAGTTGTCCAGGCAGATGACGTCATGCCCTTCTCCCAGCAGCCGCTCGCAGAGATGTGACCCCACGAACCCTGCTCCTCCGGTGACTAGAATTCTCATGTTACTTGACCTCGCAGACGCCGCCACCGCAGCGGCCCAGGGGGATATAGCGGAAACCCTCCCTGGCCATACGGTCCGGCTTGTAGAGGTTACGGCCGTCAACGATCAGCGGCTCCTTCAGGGCATCCTTGATCCGGTCGAAATCCGGGTTGCGGTATTCGTTCCAGTCGGTGATGATCGTCAGGGCGTCGGCATTGGCCAGGATATCGTACTGGTTGCTGCTGTACTCGATCCGGTCGCCAAAGACCTTGCGGGCCTCCTTGAGCGCCTCCGGGTCGTGGGCACGGACCGTGGCGCCGGCGGCCAGCAGCCGCTCGATGATCGTAATGGCCGGTGCCTCGCGCATGTCGTCGGTGCGCGGCTTGAAGGAGAGTCCCCAGCAGGCGATCGTCCGACCGGTGAGCGGCTGCTCCTCGTCCGGCGAGCCAAGGACCTTGATCAGCTTCTCCGCCAGGACCTCCTTCTGCCGCTCGTTGACCTCCTCCACCGCTCTCAGCAGCGCGAAGTCATAGTTGCACTCCTCCGCGGTCTTGACCAGCGCCTTCACATCCTTGGGGAAGCAGGAGCCGCCGTAGCCCGGGCCGGGAAAGAGGAAGTCGTAGCCGATGCGGGAATCGGAGCCGATCCCCTCGCGCACGGCGGCCACATCGGCCCCCATCCGTTCGCAGAGACCCGCGATCTGGTTCATGAAGGAGATGCGGGTGGCCAGCATGGCGTTGGCGGCGTACTTGGTCATTTCAGCGCTCCGGATGTCCATGACGATCATCCGGTTGTGCTTTCGCATGAACGGGTCGTAGAGCTCCTTCATGATCTCGGCGGTGCGGACGTTATCGGTGCCGATGACGACCCGGTCCGGCTTCATGAAGTCATCGATGGCCGCACCTTCCTTGAGGAACTCCGGGTTGGAGACCACGTCGAACTCGTAGGCGACACCACGGGCGGTCAGCTCTTCCTGCACGGCGGCGCGCACCTTGTCGGCGGTACCGACCGGGACGGTGGATTTGTCTACGATGATCTTGTAGCCGGTCATGGCTTGGCCGATCTGGCGGGCCACACCGACCACGTATTTCAGGTCGGCCGAGCCGTCCTCTCCCGGCGGGGTGCCGACGGCGATGAAGCTGACCAGGGAACCCTGGACGGCAGCCACGGCGTCGGTTGTGAACGAAAGCCGTCCCTCGGCCACATTCCGTAGTACCATCTCCTTGAGCCCCGGCTCATAGATGGGGATGATCCCTTGTTTGAGTCCCTCGATCTTGGCTTCGTCCACATCGACCGCGATGACGTTATTGCCGCTTTCGGCGAAACAGGCTGCGGCCACCAGGCCCACATATCCCGCACCGAAGATACAGATTCTCATTCAGATGCTCCCGGATGAAATAATTTGTTTTCTATAACACAATATCTCTTTGTAATTCCAGCACAATTTAGGCTATTCCGCGCCGTTCCTCAATTTAAGGGCCTCGTCGTAGGCGACACTGCGCGAAACCCCCGTTATTACGGCAGCTTTCCGTGCGGCGTCCTTGACGGTCAGCCCTTCATCTTCTAGCAGGTGACGCAGCACGGATTCCAGTGATTCAACCGTTTCTGCTTTCTCCCCGTCCGGTGCGATCAGGATCACGATCTCTCCCCGGGCCTTCCCCCCCGCCACGGCGGCGCTGACCTCGGAAACCGTCCCCCGGACGAACTCCTCGTAGATCTTGGAGATCTCCCGGGCCACCACGACCTGCCGTTCCCCCAGGACCTCCCGGATATCCGCCAGGGTCTCCTCCAGCCGGTGGGGCGCCTCGTACAGCACCAAGGTGCCGGGGAGCCTCCCCAGGTCCCCCAGAAAGGCGCGGCGCTTCCCCTGTCGTGACGGCGGGAAACCGGCGAAGGTGAAGGTGTCGCTGGGGAGCCCCGAGCCGGAGAGGGCGGCCACCGCCGCGCAGGCGCCGGGTACCGGGATGACGGTTATTCCCTCAGCCACGGCGTCCCGCACCAGGTTGTAGCCCGGGTCCGAGATGCAGGGGGTGCCGGCGTCGGAGATCAGGGCCACCGATTTCCCCTGGCGCAGTGCGTCGAGGATCCGCTCCCCCTTGAACTGCTGGTTGTGGTCGAAATAGGAGGTGAGCGACTTGGAGATATTGAAGTGGTTGAGCAGTTTGAGGGAGTGGCGGGTGTCTTCTGCGGCGATCAGCTCCACCTCACCCAGGATCCGCACGGCCCGGTAGGTCATATCCTCCAGGTTGCCCAGCGGGGTGGCTACGATATAGAGGGTTCCTGCCATTACTTCAGGGAGGAGATGTAGCCGCGGACCCCTTCCAGGATCCCTTCGGCGGTCAGGTCGCGGTAGGCGGGGTCGGCCAGGCGGGCCTCCTCCTGGGCGTTGCTGACAAAGGCGGATTCCACCAGGATGCTCGGCATGGTGGCCCCCACCAGGACATAGAACGGCCCCTGTTTGACCCCCAGGTTCTTTACCTCGCCGTACTGGCTCCGCACCTTCTTGTAGAGAGACTTCTGGATCTCCTCCGCCAGATGGGCCGAGTCGTTGAGCTTGTAGTTGGCCATCAGGTCGAAGAGGATCGCCTGCAGCACACTCACCTTCTCCAGAGAGGTGCCGTTTTCCTTGGCCGCCAGCTGGGCCGCCTTCTCGGTCTTGGCCAGATTCAGATAATAGGTCTCGATGCCGTTGGCGTTGCGGTTGGCCGCCGCATTGGCGTGGACGGAAAGGAACAGGTCGGCGTTCACCTTGTTGGCGATGGCGGTCCGTTCCTCCAGGGGGATGAAGACATCGGTGGAGCGGGTCATGACCACGTCCACCCCCAGCTCGTCACGGAGCAGTTCCCGCAGCTTCAGGCCGATGGCCAGTACCACCTCTTTTTCCTGCAGTCCGTTCGATCCCACGGCCCCCGGATCGTGCCCCCCGTGCCCCGGGTCCACCACGATGCGGCGGATCTTGGTTGCGGCCGGTTTCTTGTGGGGCTTCGGCTTCCGCTCTTTTTCCTTCTCCTTTTCCACCGGCAGGATCGCCGGTCGCTCGTCGGCGCGCAGTTCGGCCAGCGGTTCCGGGGCGGCACTGATGGTCGGCTCCAGGCGGCTGATCTCGGTCGGCCGCTCACCCCGTACATCGATGATCAGGCGGGCCGGGTCCGACAGCGGAAAGATCTTGTAGTCCTTGATATTCTCGGTATCCAGTACCACCCGGACCACGTCCGGCTTGTACTGCCCCACCCGCGCCCCGCGCAGCAGGCCGTCGCCGATGGTGATGTCCTTCACCCCCTTGCCCAGGCGGGTGCGGTTCAGGTCGATGTAGACCCGGCCGGGTCCGCTCTTGCCCAGGCGGTGGGCCTCCCAGGTCACGTCCCGGTCCAGTTCCAGCGAGATGCGGGTATAATCCGGGTTGGACCAGTATTTCATGGTATTGAGGGAAGCCGTTGGGCGGACCGAAGCGGAGGTCTGCTCCGCGAAGACCGGTTTCCTGGCCGTTTTTGCCCGGGCCGCCGGAGACGGGACGGGGAGCAGCAGGGAGAGGCTCAGCAGGCAGATTGCTATGGAGAGGAGTCGGGTCATAGGGCTCGTGTATTCCGGCATGGGTTTAACGGAAAATTAACCTGATCTTGTAGCAGAAAATTATGAGAATATCAACATATTGGGCGTTGTTGGGCCACCTTTTCGCCCGCTCTTCCGGCTGTCCCCTCCGGCGGCAATCTGCTATAGTCGAAACAAAGACGTCACGGGGCGCCCAATCACTCTATCCACGGAGAATATCCATGACTCAAAGCACACGCATGTACCGTCTGCTGCTCACTGCCTTCCTCCTGCTGCTGATGGCTGTCGGCAGCGCCCCGGGTGCCGCTCCGGCGTCATTTTTTACCTCCGCTCTGAAAGGGTTTGAGGCCCAGGCCGCAGCAGCCGATCCTGACCACTGGAGTTTCGTCTTCCTGGGTGACAACCGGGGGAACGATGCCAAGTTCAAGCAGATCCTGGAACGGGCGCGGGAACTGAAACCGCTTTTTATCCTCCACGGGGGTGATGTGGCGGAGCGGGGCACCCCGGCGGAACTGGCCCATTTCCTGGAGACGGTCCGGTCGGTGAAGAATCTGCCGCCGATGTTCGTGGTGCGGGGGAATCATGAGACCATCCCCGGGCTGTTCGAACAACAGATCGGCCCGCTGAACTTCGCCCTCGACAGTCAGCGGCTCGGCCTGCGGCTGGTGGCGGTGGACAATGCCGACTACCACCTGAGGGAGCGGGAGCAGAGCTATCTTGCCCAATACCTCGACCGGAAGCGCCCGATCCAGATCGTCGCCATGCACATCCCGCCGAAGACGGAGCGGTGGCCGAAACACTCCTTTGACAAGGGGCGTAAGGAGCTGTTGACGCTGATGGAGGGGCGGAAGGTTGACATGGGGCTCTTTGCCCATATCCACCTCTTCGACAAGGACAGCTACAAGGGGATTCCCCTGATTGTCAGCGGCGGGGCCGGTTCACAGCTGGCCTGGTACGGCTACAGCGGGGATGCAGTGTACCACCTGGTGGTGGTAGAGGTGAACAAGGGGAAGGTTTCGTACCGCGTGGAGCGGTTTGAGACTACGTTGATGCCGTGAACAAAATCAGCGGACGGTGAACTGGTTGACCATCTGCTGCAGCGAATCGGACGAACGGGTAAACTCCTGGGCCGATACCTTGGTCTGCTCGGCTCCGGTGGCGGCCTCCTGGAGGACGCTGGAGATCAGATGCATGTTGCGGGTAATGTCGGAGGTGGTGGCCGACTGCTCGGTGGCGGCGGTGGCCACATGGGAGACGTGATTGTTCAGCAGCTGGATCTCCTGGCGGATGCCGGAGATGGCCTCGCAGGAGTTCAGCACCTCACGACCGCCGCTCCGGACGGTCTCGCCGCTTTGCTCCATGACGTTGATGACCTGGTGAACATTTCCCTGCAGGGTGGCGATGATCTTCTGGATCTCCTGGGTGGCCTTGCTGGTACGTTCGGCCAGGGAACGCACCTCGTCGGCAACCACGGCGAAGCCGCGCCCCTGTTCGCCGGCACGGGCCGCCTCGATGGCGGCATTGAGTGCCAGCAGGTTGGTCTGGTCGGCGATGTCGCTGATGGTGGAGAGGATGTCGTCGATATGCTCCGAATTGGTCCCCAGGTCACGTACGGCACCGGTGGCGTCCACCATCATCTTCTCGATTTTCTCCATGGTCCGGGCCATTCCCCCCACCACGTTCTCGCCGTCGCGGGCCAGGGTCGATGTCCGGTCGGCCATGCCGGACATGGCGTTGCAGCTGTCCGAGATCTCCTGGCTGGCGGAGGCAAGCTGATCGATGGCTCTGGAGACGGTGGACGACTGGGATGCGGCCTCGCTGGTGTGGCTGGCGATATCGGTGGAGAGTGTGTAGAGATTGCCCGACTCTGAGGCAATGACGGATGACGTGCACTTGATACCGGTGATAATGGAGTTCATGGATTCCTGCAGCTCCTTGATGGCCCGCAGGGTCGCGCTGATCTCGTTGTTGCGCTTGACGACGATCTCCTGGGACAGGTCCCCGGCGGCCATGGACTTGAGGTAGCCGATGGTGCGGTCGATGGATGTGGAGATGGTCCGGATGTTGATGTAGCCGAAGAGAAAGCCGAGACCGATGAAGACGATCATGGCGGCCGCTGTCGCTTCATGAGACATGCGGTGGGCTACCAGACCGGAAGCGATGATGCAAAAACTGTAGCAAATGCAGAGCAGGGCAATGCGGCTGCGGATGGACAGATTCAGGTAAAGATCGGCAATGATTTTCATGCGTTCCCCCGAACGGCAGATCATACGGGACAAATCGAAATGGCGGTGAGAGCTCCCTCTAACCGGTCATATCGGCGACGAGGGGAAATACTTGAGGAAAATCTTGCGCGGGGTGATAAAGATTTATTTATGGAGCAAACAGTTAGATTTACAGGAATTAATGGGGCAAGCGGCGGGGTTCGTCCATGAGTTTTGAGGTGGTGAAACAGAGCCGTCCGTTGTTATTCCCTACCGGAAGGGTCGGGCTCTCGGTACTGTTCAGATAGGTGACGAGAACTTCACCCGTCAGCGGGTTTTGTGCACCAGCCGCCGGCCGGCAGGTACGCCAGCAACATGGGCAACACCAGGGATGTTCCCATGATTAGGCCATCCGCTTCAGTTCGTCCAGCAGGTTTAGCGCCTCCAGGGGGGTGAGGGTGGCGATGTTGACCTTCTTCAGGCGCTGGCGGAGCAGGTCTTCACTGGCCTCGAAGAGGGAGAACTGGGGTGACGGTTCCCGGGGTGCCCCTTTGCGGCTGCTCTTGGCGATGCGGGGGGCGCCTTCCTCGAATTCACCGTTTTCCAGGTTCTTCAGGATCTCCTTGGCCCGCTCGATGACGTCCAGCGGCATGCCGGCCAGGCGGGCCACCTGGATGCCGTAGGAGTGGGAGGCGCCGCCGGGGATGATGGTGCGGAGGAAGATGACCTGATCGTTCCATTCACGCACCGCCACGGTGAAGTTCCTGATCCGCTCGCGGGTCGTCGCCAGCTCTGTCAGCTCATGGTAGTGGGTGGCAAAGAGGGTCCTGCTGCGGCAGGTGGGGGTGTCGTGGATGTACTCTGCACAGGCCCAGGCAATGGAGACGCCGTCGAAGGTTGAGGTCCCCCGGCCGATCTCGTCCATGACGATCAGGCTCTTTGGGGTGGCGTTCTTGAGTATGGAGGCGGCTTCCATCATCTCCAGCATGAAGGTGGACTGCCCACGGGCCAGGTTGTCCCCGGCGCCGACCCGGGTAAAGATGCGGTCGGCGATACCGATGCGGGCAGAGGAGGCCGGCACGAAGGAGCCGACCTGGGCCATGAGGCAGATCAGCGCCACCTGGCGCATGTAGGTGGACTTACCGGCCATGTTGGGGCCGGTGATCATGAGGATCTGGTTTTCGGCTCCGTCCAGCAGGGTGTCATTGGGGACAAAGCGCTCCGAGAGGCGCATGGCCTCGATAACCGGGTGGCGGCCGTCCCGGATGTCGAGCACGTCCGAATCATCCACGGTCGGCTTGCAGTAGCCCCGGTCCTCGGCCACCAGCGCCAGGGAGATCAGCACGTCCAGGGTCGCCAGGCCGTCGGCGGTGCGGCAGATCCGTTCCGCCCGGGCCGCCACCTGTTCGCGGATCCCCTGGAACAGGGTGTACTCCAGCTCGCAGATCCGGTCCTCGGCCCCCAGCACCTTCTCCTCGTAGTTCTTCAGTTCCTCGGTGATGAAGCGCTCGGCGTTGGCCAGGGTCTGGCGGCGGATGTAGTCTGCCGGCACGGCTGCAAGGTTACTTTTGGTTACCTCAATGGAATAGCCGAAGACGCGGTTGTAGCGGATCTTGAGGGTGGAGATGCCGGTGCGGGCCTTCTCCTGGGCCTCCAGCCGGGCGATGAACCCCTTCCCTTCGCTGCTGATGGCCCGCAGTTCATCCAGCTCGGTGTTGTAGCCGCCGGCGATGATTCCCCCCTCACGCAGGGAGAAGGGGGGTGCCTCCACGATGCCGCGCCCGATCAGCTCCCGCAGGTCATCCAGCGGGTCGATGACCACGCGCAACTCGGCAAGCAGCTCCGATGATACTGCCGCGAGTTTTGCCAGCAACTCCGGCAGGTGCTGCAGAGAGTCGTGCAGGGAACGGAGGTCCCGCCCCGAGGCGGATGCCATGCCGATGCGGCCGTTGAGTCGTTCCAGGTCGGCGATTTCCTTCAGCCGGGCCACCAGCTCCTCCCGGAGAGCGGCAGCCTCCACCAGCTCCTCCACCGCATCAAGTCGGCGACGGATCGGTTCCAGCCCCACCAGGGGGTAGGAGAGCCACTGCTTCAGTCGGCGTGCCCCCATGGCGGTGGCGGTACGGTCCAGGCACCCCAGGAGCGACCCGCTCTTGCGCCCTTCGGCCATGGTGGCGATGATCTCAAGATTGCGGCGGGTGGCGGCATCCAGGGCCAGATGCTCGGTCCGCTCATAGACCCGGATGTCCCGCAGGTGCGGCAGGGCACTTTTGCGGTTCTCCCGCAGGTAGTAGAGGGCGGCCCCGGCGGCGATCTGTCCCGCCGGCAGCCCGGAAAGCCCCAGCGCCTCGGTCGACGCGGCGCCGAACTGGCCACAGAGGAGCCCCGCCGTGTATTCCTTTTCAAAGACCCACCCCGGGGTGCGGGAGAGGATCCGCTCCCCCAGGAAACCCCGCAGATCCGCAGGCAGCGCTTCCTGCTCCAGGTCGGCAGATAGTAGCACCTCGCGGGGGTTGATCCCTGCTGCCTCCGAGAGGATCGCTGCAACACCGGCCACTTCTGTAACCCGGAACTCACCGGTGGAGACATCCAGCCAGGCGCACCCCCA
Source organism: uncultured Geobacter sp. (assembly GCA_964609805.1). Lineage (GTDB taxonomy): Bacteria > Desulfobacterota > Desulfuromonadia > Geobacterales > Pseudopelobacteraceae > CAIPTY01. Next base: position 10,084 of record CAZSTJ010000106.1, read on the forward strand.
GCGGTCGTCGGCACCCTGGTGCAGGGCCAGGAGGAAATTGTTTTCGTCAGGAGAAAGGCTCTCGGCCTCGATCAGTAGACCCGGGGTGACCACCCGGACCACGTCGCGCCGTACGATCCCCTTGGCCTGTTTCGGGTCTTCCACCTGCTCGCAGACCGCCACCTTGTGCCCCGCCTCGATCAGCTTGGCGATGTAGGGGGCGGCCGAGTGGAACGGCACACCGCAGAAGGGGATCTCGTCCGCCCCCCCCTTGTTGCGGGAGGTGAGGGCGATGTCGAGGATGCGGGCAGCCACCAGGGCGTCGTCCAGGAACATCTCGTAGAAGTCCCCCATGCGGAAGAAGAGGATCGCATCGGGATAGCCCGACTTGATCTCAAGATACTGCCGCATCATGGGGGTCTGTTCTGCCATGGGTGGTGCCTTTCCGGGGGGGCCTAAATCTAATTTATCCGCGAAGTACACGAAGAGACACCTAGGACAGTCTGTAGAATTCCTGCGCGTGCCTTTGATCTTCGTTGCGTCGTAGCGTCATTGCGTGAGACAGGTATTACGCTTTTACATCTATTGATTTACCACGCTGTTCTTATGGAGGTATCAGCGTTTCAACGGGAGCGGTACTGTAGCAGAAGGAGGGCTTTGCTGTAAACCGTAACCATTGCCTGTTCGGCCGGCGTGAGTTCTTTCCGGGGGAGCGGTTCCGCGAAGCGGCGCAGGAAGGCCCGCTCCCGGCGGTCGAGGGACCGGAAACCGTGGCCGGGGCGATCCGGCAGGTCCGGTCGGGAGAGTCGTATCCCTCCCAGGGCGCCCCGCAGGCAGGGATTGAGACTCACCAGGGTTTCGCCGGTCGGGGGGGCAGGGGGAGCCTCTCCCTTGCCCAGGTAGAGGATGAAGTTGCCGGGGGAGTCCTGTTCCCCCTCCATCTCCCGGATGCGCCGGATCTCTTCCGCCACATCCTCGCCGGCACCGCTGTGGGCGAAGAGGAGTGTGGTCAGTCCGGCGCCCCGCACGGCCTCCAACAGCCCGTCGATCCGGTAGGTCGTGACCTGGGGGTGCAGCAGGGCGTCAGCCAGACCGGCCTCGAAGCGGGCCTCGGAGGCGTTCTCCAGGTACTCCCGCAGTCGGGAGCCTTGACGGGCCCGCTTCAGGAACGGTTTGAGCGTCGCCGTGTCCCCGATCTTCAGCAGGCGCAGGGCCCGTCGGATCGACTCCTCTGCGCGGCGGGCATAGCGGCTGTAGAGCATGACCCGCATGATCCCACCTTCCGTCAGCCGTCCCGCCAGGGCGGTCATCCCCCCGGCTGGATCCCGTAGGTGATGCAGCACGCCGTAGGCATCGATGAAACCAAACTGCCCGTTGACGCTCCCCGGATCAAGCAGATCACCCCGGGCAAAGGTGATGTTGCGGCACCGGTGCAGCAGGCAGTGGAGCCGGGCCCGGCGGAGGCTGCGCTCCGAGAGGTCCAGGGCGGTAATCGCGGCATCGGGGTTGGCCAGGGCGAAGGGATAAGGGGAGAAGCTGCCGCATCCCGCGATGAGGATGCGCCGGGCTTCACCGACGGGGAGTTGGCCGTTGAAGCGGGCCCAGAGGGCATCGAGATTCAGGTGGCAGGTGTCACTCCGGCGCACGGAGGCCAGCAGGGGATAGCGGGGGTAGGGATACAGTTCGTAATGTTCCTGAACCGGCGTGCTCATGTGGGGGACTGTAGCAGGTACCGACCGGTCTTTCAAGGCGACAGCGCTCATAATGGCTTGAAACCCGCCGAATTTAATATTCGATTCTGTTGCATAGGCTTGAATTGGTGATATAAGAGAGTCTAATAATTTTACTTCCTGATATAGCAATCATTCAATGCGTATAACACTCAGACAGAAATTCGTCGGCACCACGATCGCGCTGGTCCTGATCGTCGCGGTCACCTGCGCCGTGTTCCTCAAGACCATCGTCCACAATGCCTTGGAAAACGAGGTGGACCGGCGGGCTGTTGCCATCGCCCGGCATTTTGCCGAACTTTCCGCCGATGCCTCTCTTTCCGGCAGCACCTCCCTGCTCCAGACCCACATCCGGGACTATATCGCCTCTGACAACC
>CAZSTJ010000107.1:0-12112 GCA_964609805.1 uncultured Geobacter sp.
GGGGGGGGGAGTGGAGCCGCGGCAAGGTCTTCGCCGAGGGCGGCGGCCAGACGGGTCATGGAGGAACTGGTATGGACGCGTACAGGTGCCATGGGGGGAGACTATACCCGAATTGGATGGACAAACAAGTCCTAACTGCGCTATGAGAAGGACGTTACGACGTACGGTGACACAGGAGGAATCAACGATGCTCAAGAGCATGACCGGCTACGGCAAGGGGACGTCCCAATCGGCCCAGGGGGGCTTCACGGTGGAGATCCGCTCGGTTAATCACCGCTATGGCGAGGTGTCCATCCGGATGCCGCGGAGTTACCTGGCCCTGGAGAACGAGGTGAAACGGACAGTTGCGACCTGGCTCAAACGGGGCAAGATCGACGTCTACATCCAGTGGGAGGAGGCCGGCACCGGACAGGCCGCGCCGCAGGTGGACCATGCCCTGGCTAAAGGATATTTTGAGGCATTCAACAAGCTTGCAGGTGAGCTTGGTATGCTGGCACAGGTGCCACTTTCGCTGGTGGTCTCCCAGAAGGGGGTTCTGCATGAACAGGCCCCGGAACAGGATGAGGAGGCCAACGGTGCCTTGCTGCTGGAGGCGGTTCAGGCTGCCTTGGCCGCCATCGACTCCATGCGCGGCAGGGAAGGGGAGGCCCTCGTCACTGATTTAGAGGCACGTCGGGCCCAGATTGCCGCCTGGGTGGGTGAGATCGGGGAACGTTCGCCGCGGATGGTGGTGGAGTACCAGCAGAAGTTGAAGGGTCGCCTGGAACAGCTGTTGGGCGATGTGGAGCTTGATCCGGCCCGATTGGCCCAGGAGGTGGCCGTGCTGGCCGATCGCTGCGATATCACCGAGGAACTGGTGCGGCTCTCCAGCCATTTCAGCCAGTTTGATGAGGCGTTGCGGATGAAGGAGCCGGTGGGGAGAAAGCTGGACTTCCTGATGCAGGAGATGAACCGTGAGGTCAACACCATCGGCTCCAAGGCCAATGACGCCGAGATCGCCTCGCTGGTGATCAGGATCAAGGCGGAGATGGAGAAGATGCGGGAGCAGGTCCAGAATGTGGAGTAATAGTAATATTAAATAGTTATATAAATAAAAAACTCCGCTTGACCTGCCCTGCGGAGGGTGGTAAATTGCCTCCCGCACAAGAAAACAATCTACCTTTTAATCCGGTCCGAGAGGCCGGCAAGGGTTATCTCAATGATCGAATCAGGACACATACAGAAGGGTCTTGCCGCTTGGCGCGGCAAGGCTCTTTTTTTTGTCCGGGCGAGGTGAGGCATGGCGGCTGAACAGACGGTGATCATGGACAACAGCGGCATCAAACGGGCCATTACCAGGATCTCCCATGAAATCCTGGAGCGCAACAAGGGGCTGAACGATGTGGTGCTGATCGGCATCCGCTCCGGCGGCGCCTATCTGGCCGAGGAGATCGGCCGCGTGACTGAAGTGATCGAAGGGGTCAAGGCACCGGTGGGGGCAGTGGATATCACCCTCTATCGCGACGACGTCAGCGGACATCTGCCGCACCATGCGGTGGGCAGGACCGAGATCCCCTTTTCGCTGGAAGGAAAACGGGTGGTGCTGGTGGATGACGTCCTCTACACCGGCCGCACCATCCGGGCCGCCATGGACGCCCTGATGGACCACGGCCGTCCCCAGTGTATCCAGCTGGCGGTCTTGATTGACCGCGGCCACCGGGAACTGCCGATCCGCGCCGATTTCGTCGGCCGCAACGTGCCGACCAGCCTGAAAGAGAATGTGGCGGTTCAGTTTGACGACAAGAATCAGCCGGTTGAAGTGATCCTGGAAAAATAGTGAGGGGAGGGCGTATGGCGGAGTTCAAGCACAAGGACATCATCGCGCTGCGGGACCTGAACAAGGAGGAGATCGAACTGCTCCTGGCGACGGCGGAGAGCATGCGCGAGATCAACAGCCGCGACATCAAGAAGGTTCCGACGCTGCGGGGCAAGACCATCATCAACCTGTTCTACGAATCATCCACCCGTACCCGTACCTCGTTCGAGATCGCCGGCAAGCGGCTCTCGGCCGACACGGTCAACATCACCCCGTCATCCAGTTCGGCAACCAAGGGTGAAACACTGTCCGATACCGCCTTGAACCTGCTGGCCATGAAGCCTGATATCATCGTCATGCGTCATGCGGTCTCCGGTTCTCACTATTTCCTGTCGAAATATCTCCCCAACTGCTCCATCATCAATGCCGGCGACGGGGCCCATGAGCACCCTTCACAGGGCCTTTTGGACATGCTGACCATGAAGGACCGCTTCGGCCGCCTGGATGGTCTCAAGGTAGCAATCGTCGGTGATATTACCCACAGCCGCGTGGCCCGCTCCAACATCCAGGGGCTGACCAAGCTGGGTTCCGCGGTCTATCTGGCCGGCCCGCCGACCATGATGCCGCCGGGAGTGGAGCGATTGGGCAACGTCACGGTCTGTAACAGCATGAAAGAGGCGATCCAGGATGCCGATGTGGTCATGATGCTGCGCATCCAGCAGGAGCGCCAGGGGAAGACCCTGATGCCCAATGCCCGGGAATATTCCCGCTACTTCGGCCTGAATCCCGAGAATCTCAAACTGGCGAAACCGGACGCCATGGTCATGCATCCCGGCCCCATCAATCGCGGGGTGGAGATGTCTTCCTACGTGGTGGACGGTGACCAGTCACATATCCTGAAGCAGGTGGAGAACGGCGTGGCGGTGAGGATGGCGATGCTCTACCACGTCTGCGGCGGCGAACTGGAATAATGCGGTTCGAAGTTCGTAGTTCGGGGTTCTCCGTTTTACACCTCGAACACCGAACCTGGAACCTCGAACAATTTATCTTACGAGGTGAGTGATATGAGTCTTCTGATCAAAGGCGGCCGGGTGATCGACCCGAGCCAGAACATCGACGGGATCATGGACGTGTTGGTTGAGGACGGACTGATCAAAGAGATTGGCGCAGGGCTGACGGCTCCGGCAGGTGCCGAGATCGTCGATGCCACGGGTAAGTACGTGACCCCGGGGCTGATCGATATGCATGTCCATCTGCGGGATCCGGGTCTGGAGTACAAGGAGGATATCATCAGCGGTACGAAGGCTGCCGCCGCCGGCGGTTTCACCTCGGTCTGCTGCATGCCCAACACCAAGCCCCCCATCGACAATAAGGCGATTGCCAGCTACATCATTAATAAGGCCAAGTCAGAAGGATTCTGCAACGTGTTCCCGGTCGGCACCATCACCTACGGCATGAATGGCGACCGGATGGCCGAGATGGGTGAACTGAAGGAGTCTGGCTGCGTGGCAGTGTCCGACGACGGCAAGCCGGTAAACAATTCTGAACTGATGATGCGCTCACTGCAGTACGCCAAGGGGATCGGCATCATGGTCATCTCCCACGCCGAGGAGCTGGAACTGGTGGGGCAGGGGACCATGAACGAAGGGTTCACCTCCACCGAGCTGGGGCTGAAGGGGATTCCCCGCGTGGCGGAGGATATCGCTACCGCCCGGGAGATCATGCTGGCCGAGTACACCGGTTCTCCGGTGCACATCGCTCACGTCTCCACCGAGGGTGCGGTGCGCATCGTCCGTGAGGCCAAGGCCCGCGGGGTGCAGGTAACCTGCGAAACGGCGCCCCACTACTTTACCCTGACCGACGACGCGGTACGCGGCTATAATACCAACGCCAAGATGAACCCGCCGCTGCGCGAAGCGGCCGACGTGGCCGCCATCAAGGCTGGGCTCACGGACGGCACCATTGACTGCATCGCCACCGACCACGCCCCGCACCACATCGACGAGAAAGAGGTGGAGTTCAACGAGGCCATGAACGGCATCATCGGACTGGAAACCTCCCTGCCGCTCTCCCTGAAACTGGTGGAGGATGGGGTGATGACCCTTAAGCAGCTGGTTGAAACTATGTCATGCAACCCTTCAAAAATACTCGATCTCAATCGCGGAACATTGAAGGCTGGAGCCGTGGCCGACATCACCGTCATCGATCCTGCCTGCGAGTGGACGGTGGAGAAGGAGAAGCTTGCCAGCAAGTCCAAGAACTCCCCCTTCCTGGGATGGAAGGTAAAGGGTGCCGCTACTGTCACGGTGCTGGCCGGCAAGATAGTTTATTCGAGAGCATAATCTATACAGAAATTGGAGCAGATGAACTATGAAAGCAATCCTTGCGCTCGCCGACGGGCGCATCTTTGAAGGAAAATCGTTCGGTGCCACCGGTGAGGCAACCGGTGAGGTGGTCTTCAATACCGCCATGTCCGGTTACCAGGAGGTCCTCACCGATCCCTCCTACCGCGGACAGATGGTTACCATGACCTATACCCAGATGGGTAATACCGGCATCAACCCGGAGGATATCGAGAGTCGGGGACTCTTTCTGTCCGGCTTTATCGTCAAGGAGTATCTGGAGTGCTACTCCAACTGGCGGGCCACCATGAGTCTCGGTGCCTATCTGCAGGAGAACGGCGTGGTCGGCATTCAAGGGATCGATACCCGCGCCCTGACCCGCCACCTGCGGGATAAGGGGGCGCAGAACGGTGTCATCTCCACGACCGATCTCGATCCGGCCAGCCTGGTCGCCAAGGCCCGGGCCATCCCGAGTATGACCGGTCTTGACCTTGCCAGCGGCGTCTCCTGTGACAAACCGTACCACTGGACCGAAGGGGTGTGGGACCTGGAAGACGGTTATCCCCAGGTGGACCCCACTACCCTGAAATACAAGGTGGTGGCGTACGATTTCGGCATCAAGTACAACATCCTGCGTTGCCTGGTTTCTGCCGGTTGTGATGTAACGGTGGTTCCGGCCACCTTCCCGGCCGAAGAGGCCCTGGCCATGAATCCTGACGGCATCTTCCTCTCCAACGGCCCCGGTGACCCGGAACCGCTGGTGCAGGTGCAGCAGGAGATCAGGAAATTCGTCGGCAAGAAGCCGGTCTTCGGCATCTGCCTCGGTCACCAGTTGCTGGGTCTTGCCCTGGGTGGCAAGACCGTCAAACTCCCCTTCGGCAACCACGGATCCAACCTGCCGGTTATGGACATGTCCACCCGCAAGGTGGAGATTACTTCACAGAACCATGGCTTTGCCGTCGATCTGGACTCCCTTGGTGATGCCGCCTGTCTGGGGCACGAGAACCTGAATGACCAGACGGTGGAAGGGATCAGTCACTGCACTCTGCCGATCTTCTCGGTGCAGCACCACCCCGAGGCGTCGCCGGGGCCCCATGATTCGCAGTACCTGTTTGGCAGGTTCGTGGAGATGATGGAGAAGAATCGGTAATCAGGGACGAGGGACCGGGGACTAGGGATTGGTAAAAGAATTTCCCGGTCCCCCGTCCCTAATCCCCTGTCCCTATGCGCTATCTTGATCTTTACAATTCCGGTGAATTGCTACGGCGGGTGCGGGAGGCCTACCGTCGGCTGGCGGCGTGTGACCTCTGTCCCCACGACTGCGGAGTGGACCGCATCAGGGATCAGCGCGGCGTCTGCGGCGCGGGATTGAAACCGCGCATCGCCTCGGCCAATGTGCATCGGGGGGAAGAGCCGCCCATCTCCGGCACCAGGGGTTCCGGGACGATCTTCCTGTCGGGCTGCTCACTGAAATGCGTCTTCTGTCAGAACTTCCCCATCAGCCAGCTCGGCAATGGTGAAACGATCCCGACGGCGGCGCTGGCCGCCCGGATGCTCAGGCTCCAGAGGCAGCGGGTCCATAACATCAACTTTGTCACGCCGACCCACTATCTGCCGCAGATACTGGCGGCGCTCTGGCTGGCGATTCCGCAGGGATTCAATCTGCCTATCGTCTGGAACTCCAGCGGCTATGAAAAGGTTGATTGCCTGCAGTTGCTCGAAGGGGTGGTGAGCGTCTATCTGCCGGACATGAAGTATGTGGACGAAGCCAACGCGGTGGAGATCTCCTCTGCTCCCGGTTATCGCGACATCAACCGGGCGGCGGTGGCGGAGATGCTGCGGCAGGTGGGACATCTGGAGCTGGACGAAGATGACCTGGTCCGGCGCGGCCTCATCATCCGTCATCTGGTGCTTCCCGAAGGGATTGCCGGATCGCGGGAAACGCTGGCGTGGATAGCGGAGCATCTGGGGGCAGAGACCCACATCTCATTGATGAACCAGTACTTCCCGGCCCACAATGCCACCCGGATGCAGCGGGTTGATAGAAAAATCACCGAAGAGGAGTATGATCAGGCGGTAGAGGCGTTGCTTGAGTTCGGCCTGGAGAACGGCTGGGTACAGGATTGAATCCGGGAAGAATGGGGGGGAGGAAATGACTATGAACGGCAACGATCAGGTTGATAAGGCAGCTAAATTCTTTGATGTATGCGCCGGTATCGAAGGGTTGTGCGCTGAGCTGTATCACTTTTACAGCGAACTTTTCACCGAAAATTCCGATGTGTCGTCCTTGTGGAAAAAAACCGCCCTTGAGGAGGAGAATCACCAGAGACAGTTTGAGCTGGCCTCACGGATACAAGGTGATGTCAGTTTCGATCTCACCGCCGATCTCGATCGAACGGTCAGGATTCACCAGAAGCTGGGAGCACTACTCCAGTATGTCCGACAGAATCCTCCGGACGCGGTAACGGCCCTGACCAAGGCGATCGAGATGGAGGAAAATCTTGCCGACCTTCATCTGGACAGCTCCGTCCGGTTTCACGACGAGAGCGTGAAAAAGATGTTTCAGGCCCTGAGTGAATTCGATCTGGATCATGTCAAGTCGCTTAGATACTGCCTGGCAATCATGACCCTGCACCAGACCGAAATGACCGGCTGATCCATTGAACCGTGCGCACAATTGTCCTGCTGATTATTTCTAATGTGTTCATGACCTTTGCCTGGTATGCACACCTGAAGAACCTTCATAACCGTCACTGGTTTCTCGCGGTCCTCGTTTCGTGGGGGATCGCGTTCTTTGAATACCTGGTGCAGGTGCCGGCCAATCGGATCGGCTACAACGGTTCATTTACCCTGGCCCAGTTGAAGATCACCCAGGAAGTCATCACCCTGGCTGTCTTCGTCCCGTTTGCCGTATGGTACATGGGGGCCCCGCTCAAACTTGACTATCTGTGGGCCGGTTGCTGTATGGCCGGCGCCGTTTTCTTTATATTTCGATAACCTCACCAAGGAGTATTGTGTAAATGCCTAAAAGAACTGATATCAAAAAAATCCTCATTATCGGCGCCGGTCCGATCGTCATCGGCCAGGCCTGCGAATTCGACTACTCCGGTACCCAGGCCTGCAAGGCGCTGAAAGAGGAAGGGTTCGAGGTGGTGCTGCTGAACAGCAACCCGGCAACGATCATGACCGACCCCGACTTCGCCGATCGTACCTATATCGAGCCGGTCACCCCGGAGATCCTGGCCAAGATCATCGAAAAGGAACGTCCCGATGCCGTGCTGCCGACCCTTGGCGGTCAGACGGCCCTGAACACCGCCGTGGCTGTTGCCGAGATGGGGGTGCTGGATAAATTCGGTGTCGAGCTGATCGGCGCGAAGCTGCCTGCCATCAAAAAGGCTGAAGATCGCACGCTATTCAAGCAGGCGATGGAAAAGATCGGTCTGGCCGTTCCACGTTCGGGGCTGGCCCACAACAAGCAGGAGGCGATGGAGGTGGTCAAGGTCGTCGGCTTCCCGGCTATTATCCGTCCCTCCTTCACCCTTGGCGGTACCGGCGGCGGCATCGCCTACAACATGGAAGAATACGAGCGGATGTCCGTGGCCGGGATCGACGCATCTCCCACCGACGAGATCCTGGTGGAGGAGTCGGTCATCGGCTGGAAGGAATACGAACTGGAGGTCATGCGCGATACCGCGGACAACGTGGTCATCATCTGCTCCATTGAGAACTTCGACCCCATGGGGGTTCATACCGGCGATTCCATCACCGTGGCCCCGGCCCAGACCCTGACCGACAAGGAATACCAGATCCTCCGGGATGCCGCCCTGAAGATCATCCGCGAGATCGGCGTCGATACCGGCGGGTCAAATATCCAATTCGGCATCAATCCGCGCAACGGCCGCCTGGTGGTCATTGAGATGAACCCGCGCGTCTCCCGTTCGTCGGCGCTGGCCTCCAAGGCCACCGGTTTCCCCATCGCCAAGATCGCCGCCAAACTTGCCGTCGGTTACACCCTGGACGAGATTACCAATGATATCACCCGGGAGACGCCGGCCTGTTTCGAGCCGACCATTGACTACGTGGTGACCAAGATTCCCCGCTTCACCTTCGAGAAGTTCCCGGCCGCCGATGCGACTCTGACGACCCAGATGAAGTCGGTGGGGGAGGTTATGTCCATCGGCCGTACCTTCAAGGAGTCATTCCAGAAGGCGCTCCGTTCACTGGAGATCGGTGTCTGCGGCTTCGATTCCAAGCTGTTCGATCTGGGGGCGGAAACCAGGCGCGCCCTGACCGGCAAGGAACAGCAGCTGCTGCTGGAAAAACTGCGGGTACCCAACTGCGACCGTCTCTGGTACCTGGGAGACGCATTGCGCAGCGGCATGACGGTGGATGAGATCTTCGACCATACCGCCATCGATCCCTGGTTCCTCCACAACATCCGCCAGATCATCGAGAAGGAAGATGAGCTGAAGAGCATCTCCGTTACCGATGTTACGGCCGGCATTCTGCGGGATGCCAAGCAGATGGGCTTTTCCGACAAGATGCTCGCCAAACTCTGGGCCGTCAGCGAAGATCAGGTGCGCGAGCTGCGTTACCGTCTCAAGGTGCGCCCGGTCTATAAGCGGGTTGATACCTGTGCCGCCGAATTCGTTGCCCATACCCCCTATCTCTATTCTACCTACGAGGAGGAGTGCGAGGCTGAACCGACGGACCGCCGCAAGATTATGATTCTGGGGGGCGGACCCAACCGGATCGGGCAGGGGATCGAGTTCGATTACTGCTGCGTCCATGGCGTCTTTGCCCTGGAAGAAGACGGTTTCGAGACCATTATGGTCAACTGTAATCCGGAAACGGTCTCCACCGACTACGACACGTCGGACCGGCTCTACTTTGAACCGTTGACCCTTGAGGATGTGTTGGAGATCGTGGCAAAGGAGAAACCCGAGGGGGTCATTGTTCAGTTCGGCGGTCAGACGCCGCTCAAGCTCTCCGTTGCCTTGGAAAATGCCGGCGTGCCGATTATCGGTACCTCGCCGGACGCCATTGACCGCGCCGAGGACCGGGAGCGTTTCCAGGAGATGCTGCACAAGCTCGGCCTGCGGCAGCCGGAAAACGGCACGGCACGATCCTTCGAAGAGGCAGAGAAGGTGGCCGATCGCATCAGCTATCCGGTGGTGGTACGCCCCTCCTATGTTCTCGGCGGCCGTGCCATGGAGATCGTCTATGATGTGGACAACCTGCGCCGGTATATGACGACCGCGGTCCAGGCGTCTCCCGAGCATCCGATCCTGATCGACAAGTTTCTCGATCAGGCCATCGAGATCGATGTGGATGCCCTGTGCGACGGTACAGAGGTCGTCATCGGCGGGATCATGGAACATATTGAGGAGGCCGGGATCCATTCCGGCGATTCGGCCTGTTCCCTGCCGCCCTATTCCATCGGTGAGGATATCGTGGCAGAGATCCGTCGGCAAACAGAACTGATGGCCCTGGAACTGAACGTCAAGGGGCTCATGAACGTGCAGTATGCCGTCAAGGATGGTGATATCTATATCCTTGAGGTCAATCCCCGCGCGTCCCGCACCTCGCCGTTTGTTTCCAAGGCGACCGGGCGCCCCCTGGCCAAGATTGCGGCCCGCGTCATGGCCGGCAAGACGCTGAAGGAACTCGGAGTTTCCGGCGACATCGTGCCGAAGCATATCTCCGTCAAGGAATCGGTCTTCCCGTTCGTCAAATTCCCCGGTGTCGATACGCTGCTCGGGCCGGAGATGAAATCCACCGGTGAGGTCATGGGGATCGGTGACTCCTTTGCCGATGCCTTTGCCAAGGCGCAGTTGGGGGCCAACGTCAAGATGCCGCTTACCGGCAATGCCTTCATCAGCGTCAGGGACGCAGACAAGAAACATGTTGTAACTGCTGCGGAAAAATTGTATAAAAACGGTTTCGGCATTCTGGCCACCGGCGGTACCGCAACCTATCTTCAGGAAAAGGGTATTCCGGTCCGGCGGGTTAACAAGGTACTCGAAGGGCGTCCCCATATCGTCGATGCCATCAAGAATGGCGAAGTCAGTCTGGTGGTCAACACCACCCAGGGGGCCCAGGCGGTTGCCGACTCGTTCTCCATTCGCCGCGAATCACTGATGCACGGCCTTGCGTATTTCACAACCATCGCCGGTGCCAAGGCAGCGGTTGACGGTATTATTGCCCTCAAGTCCCACGAGATCAGCGTCAAGGCGCTGCAGGATTATCTGGCTGAGTAAACTTTATTATCCGCGGGTGCGCGGTTTGTTATCACGAACATGACTATCAGGAGTTGAACGCACGATGTCCCATTCCATTCCATTGACGAAAGAAAGTCACGAGGCGCTTCAGGAGGAGTTAAAACGCCTGATCAGGGTTGAGCGTCCCAAGGTAATCCAGGACATCGCCGAGGCCCGTGCTCACGGAGATCTTTCGGAAAATGCCGAATATGATGCCGCAAAGAACCGTCAGGGCTTTATTGAAGGACGGATTCAGGAGATCAACGGTAAGCTGGCCCGTGCGTATGTGGTCGATCTTTCCAATATGTCCCCGGACAAGGTCGTGTTCGGCTGTACGGTAACCCTGTACGATACGGCAACCGAAGAGGAGATCACCTACAAGATTGTCGGCGAGGATGAGGCTGATATAAAGATCGGCAAGATCTCCTGTACGTCGCCGGTCGGTAAGGCGCTGATCGGACACAAATTGGATGATTCTGTAAAGGCCATGGTGCCTTCGGGTGTCAAGGAATATGAAATCATCGATATCAAATACGAGTAGGCGGCAAGGAGCGACCCATGGCAGACAAGATTACCAAGGATATGACTTTTTTTGAAGTGATGCGCACCTATCCCGAGTCGGTTAAGGTGTTGCAGAAACATAACCTCGGCTGTGTCGGCTGCATGGGAGCCCAGAACGAGAGCCTCGAGCAGGGAGCCAATGCCCACGGTCTCGATGTCGATCTGCTGCTGAAGGATCTGAACGCTGCAGTACAATAATGCCGGTGCACGACCGGCAGGCAACAGTCAAACCCTCATGGTCCGTCCTATGAGGGTTTTTGTTTAGTGTGGAGACGTCGGCCACGGGGGTAACCTGCCGTTGGTTGATGATTACGTACTGATCGGGAGATGCAGCATTCCCATGAATGTTCGGCTCGAAAAAAACGGCAGCATCAAACTGCCTGGAGAGATCCGCGAGGCCCTCGGGTTGTCGCCGGGGGACCTGGTTCAGCTGGAACCGTGTGAAGGGGGCTTCAGGGTCCTGAAACGGTCTGAGCCGGCCCCGGTGCCGGTGCAGCAGCCGACCCCTCCGGTCGAGCGTCCCGTATCATCGATCAGCGTCCGGGAGGCAATTGCCCGCAAGAATCTGGAGACGCCGCTGCAATTCATCAAAGGGGTGGGGCCGAAACTGTGTGAGCTCCTTGCCAGGCGCGGGGTGAACAACGTCGAGGATGCCCTCTATCTCCTGCCGCACCGCTACGAGGACCGCCGTACGGTGCAGCCGATTGTCCGGCTGCGGCCGGGTATGACAGAGGTCTTTTCCGGTAAGGTCCTGACGGCCGATGTGACCGCCACCAAGGGGGGACGACGCTTCTTTGAAGCTGTGGTGGGTGATGAGTCCGGCAGCGTGACGCTGAAATGGTTCAACAGCAACCCGACCTTCATGAAGCGGGTCTGGACCGTCGGCAAAACCGGAGTCTTTACCGGCGAGGTCTCCCAGTATGGCTATCAGCGCGAGGTCCATCATCCCGAGGTGGAATGGCTGGAAGCAGGGAAGAGTGTGGCCGATGTCCTGGCAGCGGATCCGGTGAATTTCGGGAGGATCGTGCCGGTGTATCCGCTGACCGAAGGATTGAGCCAGAAGGTCATGCGCAAGGTGATGAAGGAGGTCGTGGACGGCTTTGTCCCGTCGGTGCAGGAGCTTATCCCCCGGCAGATACTCAAACCCCTCGCCC
>CAZSTJ010000108.1:0-12090 GCA_964609805.1 uncultured Geobacter sp.
CCGTAGAGGGTCACCCCCGGCAAGGCCTTGAGTCTCTCCATGGCCAGCAGCGTCAGGGAGCGTTCATGGGCACCGATGGCCGCGACTCCCTGCCCCGCGACGAACTCCATGCCGGCCTTGAGTCCGGCGATGCCGGGGAGATTGTGGGTGCCTGCCTCATACCCGTCCGGGAAGGAATCGGGCTGGTCCTCCGAGGTGGAATTGCTGCCGGTGCCGCCGGCCAGTAACGGCAGCAGCGTCACCCCGGGGGCGACGCAGAGAATACCGGTCCCCTGGGGGCCGTAGATACCCTTGTGCCCCGGCACCGCCAGCAGGTCGATACCGGTGCTGATAATATCGATCGGCACGCAGCCGGCGGATTGTGCAGCATCCACCATGAACAGGGCACGTGCCTCACGGGCAATGACCGCCAGGCGGTCGATCGGCTGGATCGTCCCGGATACATTGGAGACATGGCCGACTGCAACCATCCGGGTTCGCGGCGTCAGGACACGGCGCACATCCTCCGGATCGATGAGTCCGTCACTCCCGGCCTGGACGATCGTCAGTTCCACCCCCTGCCTTTCCAGCAGATGCAGGGGACGGGCCAGGGAGTTGTGCTCCATGGAACTGGTGATGACGTGGTCGCCGGGGCGCAGGGTACCGCGCAGCGCCATGTTGATGGACTCGGTGGCGCTGTGGGTAAAGAGGACCCGGGAGGAGTCAGGGGCACCGAAGAGAGTGGCAGCGGTCTCCCTGGCCTGAAACATTATCCTGCCCGCCTCCAGCGACCGGCCGTACCCCCCCCGGCCGGGAGAGGCGCCCACCTCGCGCATGGCATGCATGACCGCCTGGTAGACCGACTCCGGCTTGGGGTACGATGTGGCTGCATTATCGAGATAGAGAGACATGATCGCCGTTCTGTTCAGGGAAGTGCTACCGGCTTTTCGGTCAGCCAGGGAAAGATCGTGACGCGACCGGAGCGGCCGGTGCGGGCGCCGTCGGAGATCTTGGCAAGGATCGACGCTTCGTCTGCACTCCCCCACCAGTTCTGGGTCAGGCTGACATTCTCCTGGCCGGCGTTGACCAGATGATACCCCCCATTGCCGCTGAATACATTGCCCCAGACCGTGCCCCGGTCATCATCCAACTTCACGCCGTCACGGATATTGTCGACAAACTGGCAACGGAACACCTTGAGGCGTGCGCTGGACAGGTGCAGAGCGGTATCACCGTTGCGCAGAAACCGGGTCAGCAGCAGTTGCCCCTCCCCGCCGCTGATTTGTGCCCCGGAACCATTGCCCGAGATCTCGCTGGAGGTCAGCTTGAGACGGCAATCCTCGGCCAGAAGGCCGGACAGCTGGTTCGCCGTAACCGTGATGGCAGCAAGCACCGCGGAACTGCGATAGAGCGCCAGGCCCCGACGGTTCTGGGCAAAGGCGCTGTCGCGCAATTCCAGCTCGCTGTCATGGGCCTCCACCCCGATATTGCTGCCCGAAAAACTGGACGCCGCCATGGTAATGGTGCTGTCCCGCAGGAGCATGCCGGTTGCGGCCTGGGCGATCAGCACCGAGCGGGCCGTGAAGCTGGAGAAACGGGCCTCGATGCCGGTCTCGGCCCCTTCGATGCGGCAATGCTCGAACTGGTTTTTCTTTTCACTGGAGATCAGCAGGATGCCGCCCCACTCCCCCCGTTTTGGAGCAGCTGAACCGGCGGAGAAGAGGATCGGGCGGTCTGCGGAACCCGACGCCTGGATCCGCCCCATGACCAGCAGACGGGGCAGCTGCCGCACACCCCGTGCCGGGGCAAAACGGACCACGGTCCCCGGTTCGATGCGCAGGGTGGCCTGGGGGGCAACGGTCAGGGCCCCCTTGACCAGCACGGTGCCGTTCCAGGTGGCGTCCTCGGTGATGGTGGCGGTATCGTAGACAGCTGAGTACTGTCCCGCCGGCCGGCGGGTGGTAGGTTCTGCAGCCGGGGCGTTCTGCACGGCAAGACAGCAGCAGAAGAGCACGACTATAAGCTGCCGCCGGAAAAGAGGGGTCATATGCACAATGGGGTGTACGCTTTCGTGAGTGATGCAAAACGATGCCTATTTTCTAGCACAAATAGACCCTGCTGTAAATTCAATGTTCTTGCACCGGATCGTCGTTTTTTCCGCCTCCAAACTGCCTCCCGCCCCACTGACAATCCTGTTTTCGAGTCCTTTCAAGAGGTTATCATTTTAATAATTAATCTGTTGACACTCCATATATGTTGTGGTTTATTTTCCACCGCTCCACTAAATGTAGTGGTTCACTCCTGATTCAACAATTCGCTTCCAACCTCTTCATTTCAATATATTTTCATGCCCCAAGGAGAAAAATCATGACCGCAGCCGCCTCGAAAAACGCCATTCCCGGCCTCACCAAAAACGCCACCACCGTCCTTGAAAAACGTTACCTGCGCCGCAACGAAACCGGCAAGGTTCTGGAGGCACCGGCAGACATGTTCCGCCGCGTGGCCGACACCATCGCCGCCCCGGACAAGAAATTCGACAAGAAGGCCGACGTCAAGAAGCTCTCCGACACCTTCTACACCATGATGACCAATTTCGAGTTCCTCCCGAACTCGCCGACCCTGATGAACGCCGGCCGCCCCCTGGGGCAGCTGTCCGCCTGCTTCGTCCTCCCGGTGGGCGACTCCATGGAGGAGATCTTCGACGCCGTCAAGTTCACCGCCCTGATCCACAAATCCGGCGGCGGCACCGGCTTCTCCTTCTCGCGCCTGCGCCCGGCCAACGACGTGGTCAGCTCCACCACCGGCATCTCCAGCGGTCCCCTCTCCTTCATGCGGGTCTTCGACATCGCCACCGAGACCATCAAGCAGGGGGGTACCCGTCGCGGCGCCAACATGGCGATCCTGCGCGTCGACCACCCCAACGTGATGGATTTCATCATGTGCAAGGCCGATCAGAAGCACCTGAACAACTTCAACATCTCCGTCGGTCTCACCGAGAACTTCATGAAAGCGGTGGAGCGCGACGAGGAGTACGACCTGATCAACCCGCGCGACAAGAAGGTGGTCGGCACCCTCAACGCCCGCAAGGTCTTCCAGCGCATCGTCAAGCAGGCCTGGGAGAACGGCGAGCCGGGGATCATCTTCCTGGACCGCCTCAATCGCGACAACCCCACGCCGCATATCGGCGAGATCGAGTCCACCAACCCCTGCGGTGAGCAGCCGCTGCTTCCCTACGAGTCCTGCAACCTGGGTTCCATCAACATGGGCAAGTTCGTGAAGGACGGCGCCATCGACTGGAAGAAACTGAAAGAGGTCGTCGTCAACTCGGTCCACTTCCTGGATAACGTCATAGAGGCCAACAACTACCCGCTGCAGCAGATCCACGACATGACCAACGCCAACCGCAAGATCGGTCTGGGTGTCATGGGGTGGGCTGACATGCTGATCATGCTCGGCGTCCCCTACTCCTCAGATGAAGCGGTCAAACTGGGCAAGAAGGTCATGAAGTTCATCAACGACGAAGGGCACGCCGCCTCCCAGGAACTGGGCAAGAAGCGCGGTTCGTTCCCCAACTACAAGGGTTCGATCTTCGACAAAAAGGGCGCCGCCCCCATGCGTAACGCCACCGTCACCACCATCGCCCCCACCGGCACCATCTCCATCATCGCCAACGCCTCCTCCGGCGTCGAGCCGCTCTTCGCCGTCTCCTTCGTCAAGAACGTCATGGATGGCACCAAGCTGGTCGAGGTCAACCCGTTCTTCGAAAAAATCGCCAAAGATCGAGGCTTTTACTCCGAAGAGTTAATGCAGAAGATCGCCGAGCACGGCACCGTGCAGGACATCCCCGAGGTGCCGGCCGACGTGCGCAAGATATTCGTCACGGCCCATGACATCAGCCCTAACGACCATATCCAGATGCAGTCGGCGTTCCAGCAGCACACCGACAACGCCGTCTCCAAGACCGTCAACTTCCCCAACACCGCCTCCATCGAGGACGTTGAGAAGGTCTACATGCTGGCCTACCAGTCAGGCTGCAAGGGTGTCACCATCTACCGTGACGGTTCCCGCGACGAGCAGGTGCTTTCCACCTCGGCCGCCAAGAAGGAAGAGCATGCCGCCGTGGCCGCCACTCCGGTGGAAGAAGAAAAGAATGCCACCAAGCGCGAGCGTCCCAAGGCGCTCAAGGGTCAGACCCACCAGATGCAGACCGGCTGCGGTCCGCTCTACATCACCATCAACGAGGACGAGAACGGCCTCTTCGAACTTTTCACCACCATGGGCAAGGCCGGCGGCTGTGCCGCTTCCCAGTCCGAGGCCATAGGCCGCATGGTTTCGCTGGCATGGCGCTCCGGCGTCCAGGCCCGCCAGGTCGTCAAGCAGCTGCTGGGGATCTCCTGCCACTGCCCGTCAGGTTTCGGCGAGAACCGCGTGACCTCCTGCGCCGACGCCGTTGCCAAGGCGATCCAGGACCACATGATCAACAACGGCTATGACATCAACGCCGAGAAGGTCAAACAGGACCGCGGCGCCTGCCCCGAATGCGGCGGCACCGTCGAGCACGAAGGCGGCTGCTCGGTCTGCCGTTCCTGCGGCTACTCGGAGTGCGCATAAGCATGAAGTGAAACTGTTCATTTTATGAAATGAGGTGTAGGAGGCTGACTTCACCAAACCGGCGCTGCGGAGAGATCCAAAGCGCCGGTTTGCGTATGCGGCTGCAGAGAGTGGTTACCTATATAGGCAACTTATCAGGTTGCTTATATAAGAAATAAATTCCCTTAATAGGTAACAAGTTCCTTATATAGGGAAACCGTTGATTAACGAGTTATACCAATAAACAAGAAACTAACTCTAAAAGAGTAAATTTCTTTTGAAAAATCGCCTCATTTTCTGAGGCCAAGGAACCCGAAAGCAAGAAGGCGGTGTCCGTCTTAGCTTTCGGTAGGGGGCCAACCACCCCCGCTGTCGGAGTTGGTTGCTCCGGCTAAAGGGCGGGTACATTTTGAGACCCAATTGTTTGCGTGGGCCGCCGACACGTTAAACAGGGCGTTAACAAGTAGTTGGACAATCTCAAAATTAACACCTGTCCGTAACCTCGATCCTCTGTTCGCGGCAGAGGGGAGATAGCGCCAGCCAGGGCGCGATACAAATACTTCGGGTTGATAGCGGCCCGAGCGCTCGGGTCTTACCTGTTAAAGGAGTAATCCAATGGTAAGATTCCAAATCAAAGTAGGGGTAACGGTTGATTTGGCTAAAGTCATATATGCGTCTACAGCAGCAATAATGGCCCTCGTCAAATTGATTTCTCTACTTTGAGCACTACCAGTGGGGGAGCGTTTCGGCGCCTCCCCCACGCCTTATAAATCAGAAAACAAAGGTATAACCACGTCGTTGGACACCGCCCAAAAGACGGCGGGTCAACGCCGACCCCGTTAGGCATAAAGGAAAAATGAATGAAGGAAGTTCGGAGAAGTGACCGAGAAATAACTCCACAAGAATCAATAAACATCCTCGACACCGCCGAATATGGAATTTTATCGACGGTCGGCAACGACGGACAACCCTATGGTGTACCCTTAAGTTACGTTCACAAGGGAGAAGCCATCTATTTCCACTGTGCAATCAATGGCCATAAACTCGAAAATATCGAGCACAACGCAAAGGTTTCTTTTTGTGTGGTTGGCAAGACCAAGGTTCTACCAGACAAATTTGGCACCGAATACGAAAGTGCTGTGGTCTTTGGCCGAGTTTCTGAGGTGACTGGCGCTGAGAGACGTGACGCCCTGTTGTGGCTGTTGGAGAAATATTGTTCGGACTATCTTGAAGAGGGCAAAAGCTACATTGAGCAAAAAGACAAAATTACCAAGGTCTTCAAAATCGAAATAGACCGGATCAGCGGCAAAGCTCGAAGATAGCCAAGGAAGGCCTAACCAGGATGATGCACCGGGCCGAAATGCCGCCCGGTGATTTCCCGCCCCGTTGAGGAACATCACATGAGTTTGCCACTACAACAACTGAATCAATTTGGCTGGGATGATTGGTTTAAAGAGAGTGCAAAAATGCTCGAATCGACAGGGCATCGCGTTGCCCGTGTTGTTGCTGTAGATCGAGAGCAGTTTGTCGTCATGGATGAGTCCGGCGAGTATCGCGCAAAGCTTTCCGGTCGTTTCTGCTACCTGAATGAGCAAATCGACTTCCCTTGTGTTGGAGACTGGGTTTTTATTCAACGAAGCAGCTCTGATACAATCGGCATACTTCACGACGTCATTCCAAGAAAATCATTTTTACGCCGAAAGGCAGCGGGTAATAACATTGAATATCAGATGATTGCCGCAAATATTGACGTGGCACTCATAGTCCAGTCTTGTCATTTTGACTTCAATATTAACCGACTTGAACGCTATCTGGTGATGGTAAGAGACGGTCATGTAACTCCGGTGATTTTACTTACAAAGACTGATTTGATTTCGCCTGAAACGCTCGAACAACTGATTGAGTCGATAAGAAACGCAGGAATCGATACGGATGTGATTGCACTCAGCAATGTCACCGGAGAAGGCGTAGATACGGTTCGCGAAATCCTCTGCGCCGGAAAAACCTACTGCCTGTTAGGATCTTCGGGAATTGGCAAGAGCACGCTGATCAACCGGCTCATAGACCGTCAATTACTTGAAACCAAAGAAGTGAGCGACACCGGAGAAGGGCGACATACGACCGTGCGCCGCGAACTTATCATACTGGATAATGGAGCGATGCTGATTGATAACCCGGGAATGCGCGAGTTCGGAATTATGGGGGCAGAGGAAGGAATAGGCGACAGCTTTGCCGGCATCTATGAGTTGGCGGCGAAATGCCGTTACAAAGATTGCACGCATTCCAATGAACCGGGCTGTGCTGTTTTACATGCAATCGAGGATGGCAGTCTCCATCAGTCACAGTATCAGAATTATATCAAACTCAAGAGTGAGTCTGAATTTCACGAGATGTCATACCTCGAAAAACGAAATAAGGATAAAGCATTCGGCCGCTTCATCAAATCGGTCAAGAAAGACTTGAAGAACAGATAATTTTCAACTGATAATCCGCCGAGATAACACCCCCTATCCCCTTTTTTTCCCACGCGTTACAATAGGCCATAAGAAAATCATCCACACACCGGGAGGTGTGACATGAATAAACAGGCAAAGAATACGATCTGCCTTTGGTACGATCGCGACGCCGAGGAAGCGGCACAGTTTTATGCCAAGACCTTTCCTGACTCATCCGTTGGCGCTGTGTATCTTGCACCGGGAGATTATCCGGACGGGAAAGAGGGAGATGTGCTGACGGTGGAGTTCACTGTGATAGGTATCCCCTGCCTCGGACTGAATGGTGGTCCCGGAGTCGAACACAACTGGGCATTCTCGTTTCAGGTGGCAACTGTCGACCAAGCCGAAACCGATCGGTACTGGAATGCAATAATCGGCAACGGTGGCAATGAGAATGACTGCGGCTGGTGCCAGGACAAATGGGGCATATCCTGGCAGATCACACCGATCGCCCTTACCCAGGCAATATCCGATCCCGATCCCGCCGCCGCCAAGCGAGCCTTTGAGGCGATGATGACCATGAAAAAGATCGATATTGCAGCCATCGAAGCGGCCCGCCGCGGCTAAACTCGTGCGTCAATACAATGGGGGACAGGCTACCTTTTCTTGAGCGGCCTGTCCCCCATTCTCCCCGCTGTCACTTTTTATCCCACCCTTGTCCAAACATTAGTTTCCAATAAGTACCTTGACCTATTATTAATGATTTTTATAAAATAATCTTAGTGGACCGATCCGCAAACGACGCGGGAATTCAGTGAGAAATTATATAAGACAAGTGTGGTGTTGTTAGCCAGAGAGGGGGCTAAAATGACATGCCCAATAAAAGCGCCTGCGTTGCTTCTCGCCTTGATCTTAGCTGCAACTCCATTACCCTCATACGGCATTGGTTCTATCTCCATCTCCGCCCAGGGACAATCGTACACAGAGAATTTTGACACATTGGCATATAGCTACACATCCGATATCCTGCCCAACGGGTGGGATTTTGTCGAACAAGGCACATTTGCCAACACCACCTACACCCCAGGAGTCGGCAATAACAATACCGGCGACACCTACAGTTTTGGTTCTCAATACCAAATCGATAGAGCCTTGGGAACACTGCTAAGCAGCAATAATTCCACAATCATCGGTGCTTCCTTCACCAACAACACCGGTTCGACAATCACTGCAATCACCATTACCTATACCGGTGAATTATGGCGCCTGGGTACCCCTAATCGAGTCGACCGACTGGATTTTGAATACAGCACGACAGCAACATCCTTAACTGATGGAACCTGGATCGCTGTGGACGGCCTCGACTTCTCTACCCCGGACACATCGGGGACTACTGGCGCAAGAGACGGCAATGCCGCTCAATACCGAACAACGCTCCTCGCAACCATCAGTGGGTTAAGCATTGCAAACGGCGCTACCTTCCGGATTCGCTGGCTTGATTTCAATGCGACCACCGCTGATGATGGCCTGGCAATTGATGATTTCTTTCTGTTAGCGGGCCAGGAGGCCAGCATCCTTTCTGTGGGATTCGCCGGATTGGGAGGCAACAAGATAGAAAGCACCGTGCCCGATGGGCGTATCAACTGCCTGAAAGGCAGCCTGTCGGGGTGCAGCAATTTATTTGAAAGGGTTGGTTCCATCACGCTCAATGCCACTGCCGACTGGCAGTCAACCTTTGCAGGCTGGAGCGGCGACATAACCAGTAGCGATAACCCGATCATATTCACGCTGGATAGCAACAAAACGATAACCGCCACATTCGACCCACTGTACAAGGCCAAAGCTGAATCGACCAACGCTCTCTACTCCAGTCTCCAGAATGCCTGCGACAGTGAAGCAAGCGGCGCAACGATCCTCGCACAGGACTATTTTTTCATGGAGCCCTCGGGGCTGACAATCGGCAGGTTCATGGCCAAGATTGTGAGCATCAAAGGCGGTCTTGACGCAGACTATCTTACGTGCCCCTCCCCCACCAGTATGACGGTGGTACAGGGTCCTTTGAAGGTCATTAACGGAAAACTTACCGCAAACAGACTTGCCGTGCGTGAATGACAACAGGTTACATGGGATATCCATGCAACTCTGGCAACCGGTCACCAACACCCCGCCCCCCTCTGCTGCCAGGCACAAACATCAAGCTGATTCAATCGTAACCATCTCACGAAAATATTGTAACTTGCGCTGTAAGATCACGATGTATAGTATTGGAAAACAGTATATTTATGACAAGACACCACCGGGCTGCGCTGTGCCTATCCAGGGGATCATGACAAACCATCGGACATCCATCTCATCGAGTTATTCCACCCTTTCCTGCCGGCTGATGCAGGTTCTTGCCCTGGTGCTGTTCCTGGTATGGCCCGCCACGGCGCCGGCCGGAACCACCGTCTCCTTTCTCCCCATCGAGGAAGCCAAGTTCCTCGTGAAGGCGGAGGATCTGGCGGATGTCGCCAAGCTGGTTGCCACCATCGAGTATGACACAACCTATCTTGCCAGGCCCGAAGCGACGGTCTCGGGAGGAAGGCTTCTGGAAGCGGCCGGCATCGAGACATCTCCCGGCCGGCTGCGGCTGGAAATGATCCCCGACCCGGGCAGCACACAGATCGAGGCCTGCGTCTTCTTCCAGAAATTGGGGGACTATCCCGCGGTCATCAATTTTGTAACGGCAGAGATCATCGACCATGCCGGTCAAGAACTGACCGCTCCCGTCGCTATGCTTCCTGCTCTCAATGCCCCGATCCCTCCTGTAGCGGAAGAGACGACGATTAGCCCCGCGCCTGCGGCTCAAGACGCGCCGCCGCCTGAGGACCAGACAGCACCGATCTCACCGGATGCGGATCCCGAAACGAAGTGAACGCGCATACCTGACGGTTTGCACAAGATGTAGTCGTGCTGCCTTGCACTGTGGCTGACGGCACCTGGGGGATGTAGATGAGAATGACAACGAAAAGCTTTCTTGTTGCGGCGATGGCACTCCTTTGCGTCACGTCCGCCTCCGCCGCCCTGTCCAAGGGGCCGTACCTGATGTATGAAGGGGCCGACACCACCATGTCGGTCCTCTGGCAGACCAGCGCCGCCGAGACCAACACCCTGCATTGGGGCACCGACACCGGCTACGGCCTCGGCCAGGCCAACGTGTCCGGCAATGCCGCCTTCAACCACAAGTACACCATTACCGGCCTGCAGCCCGGCACCACATACTATTATGAAGTCGTCGGCTACGGCAGCGGCTCCTTCCGCACCGCACCGGCCGCCACCGCCACGGCGGTGAAGCTCCTCGCCTACGGTGACACCCGCAGCACCCCGGCCCAGCAGGAACTGGTGGCCGGCAGGATGCGGGCCGCCTATGCCGGTGACCCGAACTATCAGACCATCGTCTTCCACGCCGGAGATTGGGTCGCAAGCGATGCGGAAACCAACTGGACCAACGAGTGGTTTGTCAAAACGTCCCCCCAGCTGCACGCCCTCCAGGCCGAGGTCCCGATCACCGGCGTCCGCGGCAACCACGAAGGGAGCGGCACCTATTACAAGAAGTATTTTCCGGAGGCCTATGTCGCCGGCTTCTACCGTTCCTTTGACTACGGCCCGGTCCATGTCACCGTCATCGATCAGTACTCGACCTATACCGCCGGATCGGCCCAGTACAACTGGATCGTCAACGACCTGGCCGCCAGCGCCAAACCCTGGAAGATCGTGCTCCTCCACGAACCGGGCTGGTCGGCCAACGGCGGCCATGCCAACAACGCCACGGTCCAGAACCTCCTGGAACCGCTCTTCGAGCAGTATCGCGTTGACATGGTGATTGCCGGCCATAATCACTACTACGCCCGCGGCGTGGTCAACAACATCCAGCACCTGACCCTGGGCGGCGGCGGTGCCCCTCTTTACGCGCCGGCAAGCAGCCAGCCGAATATAGTCAAGACCTCTCAATCGTACCACCACGTGGAGATCGCCATCAACGGCAGCACCATGAACTGCACCACCCGCAAGTCTGACGGGAGCCTCATCGAGACCTTCAGCGTCGTCCACAACCAATCCCCGATCGCCGATGCCGGCAGCGACCAGACCGTTATGACGACCGGCTCGGGCGCCGCTGTCACCCTGAACGGTTCCGACAGCAGCGACCCCGATGGCTCCATCACATCGTACGTCTGGAAGGAGGGGGCAAACCCGATCGCGACCGGGGTCTCGCCGACCATTTCACTGGGCCTCGGCGTCCACACCATCACCCTCACGGTCACCGACAACCGCGGTGCCACGGCATCGACTACGGTATCCATAACCGTCGCCGTACCGACGTTCAGGGTTTCACTGGCATTGGACGGCAGCGGCAGCGGAACGATCCACTCAGTTTCCACCCCCGCCACTTCCGACCTGAACTGCAGCGGGACGTGCAGCAGTTCCTATCCCGTCGGAACGGTGGTAACGCTGTCTGCCACAACGGCAGCAGGTTCGACCTTCTCGGGCTGGGGTCAGGACTGTTCCGGCCTGGGGCCCTGTTCCGTCACCCTCGATGCGGACCGGAACATGACCGCCACCTTTGGGCTCGGTCCCAACAACACCGGCCCCATGGCCATGGTCGGTCCGACCGGACTCGATTCGATCAGCAGCGCCTATCAGGCCTGCGCCCTGAGTGATACCATCCTGGTCCTGGCGGGGAACCATGCCGTCGGCACCATCACTCTCAATTCCGGCAAGGTCATCACCCTCAAGGGGGGCTATGACGCGACATTCCAGACCAACGGCCAGACCTCGATCCTTCAGGGCTATCTCGGCATCCGCAGCGGCCTGGTCCGGGCCGGGCACATTGCACTCCAGCCATAGACACATCAATAAAGCCTGTTCACCTGTTGTATCCGAAGAGTTATACTGTCTGCATAACTACCGAAGGAGATGTGTATGGAATACCAGGTCGGCACACCCGGGCGGGTCATCGTGGCCCGCTTCAATGACAACGATGACATCCTCTGCGGGCTGGAGGATATTGCGCGCAGGGAAAACCTGCGGGCCGCCTGTTTCAGTATGG
>CAZSTJ010000109.1:0-11984 GCA_964609805.1 uncultured Geobacter sp.
GCTTCATCAAGTTCGAGGATTTCTTCTTCAACTGAAGCTTCCGGGGTCTCAAATACTGCAGCAACAGGTTCGGGCCTTTCGCCATGCTGCAGAGCATCCAGCTGCAGTTTGCTTTGCACATCGTCCGGCCGGAAATCCAGCACGATCGAATAGGCCTTGACGGCCGCTGCAACATCACCGGCATCGAAGCAGAGGCCCGCATACAACTTCTGCGCATCCACATCCTCCGGCATCACCGCGGTAACATTCTCCAGCAACCTGCGGGATTCATCATGGAGGCCATTGGCGTTACAGGCCATGGCAAGCGCCCGCTGACCGGCCAGATACCCGGGATGGCGGGCTACTCCGGTGCGTGCCGTATGGAGGGCATCGGCGGCAAGACCTACTTTCAGGTAGACTTCGGATAATCGCGCAAAGCAAAAGGAATCCGGATCCCGCGTAAGCCGCTCGTCAAGCGACTTGATTTCCGACCAGAATGAAGCGTCCTTCCTCGACATTATCACACCTCCAGCCCGCTTAGGGTAAGCAGCTCTTCAGGTAAAAGCTGATGTATGGCATATGCGCCGATACCACGATTGCAGATGAAACTGATGCTGCCGTTCCTGCTTTTTTTATCGGTTACCACCGCTTCCAGCAGACGTTTCCGGTCTACTGAAGGGGGAGTAGTATCGAGTCCGTATCGCCGGATCAGGGTTGTGATCCGGACGACATCTTCTTCACTGCAGTAGCCCAGCCGCTCCGAAATGCGTGCCGCCAGCACCATGCCAAGCGCAACGGCCTCGCCATGCACCAACTCGCGGTAGCCGGCAAGGGTCTCCAGGGCGTGCCCCAGGGTATGTCCGTAATTCAGGACCGCCCGCAGGCCCGACTCTTTCTCGTCCTGCTCGACGATACCTGCCTTGATCCCGCAGCAGCGGCGGACAATCTCACTCAGGCATTCGGAATTCCGGGCATCGACCGCTTCAGCATTCGCTTCCAGATATTCGAAAAAGGGACCATCCAGAGAAACGCCGTATTTTATGACCTCCGCCAGTCCGGCCCGGTATTCCCGCTCCGGAAGGGTCGAAAGGGTGTCCACATCTATCACCACCAACCGCGGCTGGTAAAAGGCGCCGATCAGGTTCTTGCCGCGAGGGTGGTCAATCGCAGTTTTCCCGCCCACACTGCTGTCGACCTGGGCCAGCAGGGTTGTCGGCACCTGAACGAACGGGATGCCGCGCAGATAGGTAGCAGCGGCATAACCGGCAAGATCACCCACCACACCGCCCCCGAGGGCGACAATGAACGACTTCCGGTCAAGCCCTGCATCGATCAGGTAATCGTACACCCTGTTGAGGGTTTCGGTGTTCTTGAATTCCTCACCGTCCGGGATTTCGATCCGTGCCACCGAGAAGCCGGCTTCCTGCAGAGATCGCGTTGCCGCATCGCCGTAAAAACCGCTGACCGTGGGATTAGTGATCAGCGCGGCCCGCGACCCCAGACCGAGTGCAGCACAGCTCCGGCCAAGACCGGGCAGCAACCCGCCGTCAATCAGGATTTCGTAACCGTTGTCGACAAGGTTCACCGTCAGGCAGCTCAAGCGTGGAAGTCCTTCACATTCCGTAGAATTTCTGCCGCCACATCTTCCACGGATTTCCCATCCGTGTCAATTCTAATATCAGCATCCTCATAAAATTGTTGCCGTTCTTCCATGAGCAATTTCGCACGGTTTGCCGCATCTGGCCCAGCAAGAAGCGGCCGGTCGCTGTTTCCTTTCAGTCTATTCATAACCTGTGACAGCGACACGCCGAGGTTGATGACAATCCCTGCGGAACGCATCAGTGAGCGGTTTTTGTCGGCGATCACGACCCCACCTCCGGTGGCAATCACGGCACATCCCCTCTTCAACACCTCTTCCAGGCAACAGGTTTCCAGATCACGAAATGCCGGTTCACCGTCACGGGCAAAGATCTCGTTGATGGAACATCCGGCGGTGGCTACGATCTCGGCGTCGAGGTCCACGAACGGGCAATGAAGGCGTCGGGCCAGCACCTTTCCGACGCTGCTTTTGCCGCTCCCCATGAATCCGGTGAGAATCAGGGGGCGATCACCCATTACGAACCTGGCCGCAGTACCCATCAAAATTGCGCCTGATCTCCACGAGGGAATCACCACCGAATTTTTCCAGAAAGACGGCCGCAATCTCGATGGCCACGACCGCCTCGGCAACCACGAGGGCGGCAGGAACGGCACAGGTATCGGACCGTTCAACCGCCGCCTCGAACGGTTCATGGTTCTTCATGTCCACCGAGCGGAGTGGTTTGTACAGGGTGGGGATCGGTTTCATTGCCGCCCGCAGCAGGATCGGCTCACCGTTGGACATCCCCCCCTCAATGCCGCCGGCATTGTTCGTGCTGCGGTGGTAGCCGCTTGGCAGTCCCGGTTCGATCCGGGAGGCATCATAAAAGATCTCATCATGAACCAGGGAACCGGGCCGTTCGGCGACACCGAATCCCATGCCGACCTCAACCCCCTTGATGGCCTGAATGCTCATCAGGGCCATGGCCAGGCGGGCGTCCAGTTTGCGGTCCCACTGCACATAGCTGCCGAGACCCGGGGGGCAGCCGACCACCTGCACCTCCACCACGCCTCCCAAGGTATCGCCGCCAGCCTTGGCTGCATCGATGGCCTGCTTCATCGCATCGTCCGCCGCCGGATCACAGCAGAACATCTCCGATCCGGCCGCCCTCTGCCACAGTTCTTCCGGCGACAGTGCAGGGATCTCTGCAGCAACAGCGCCGACTCTACTTACAAAACCGCCGACCCTGATACCGAATTCTGCCAGCAGCTGTTTCGCCACAGCGCCGACCGCCACCCGGACCGCTGTTTCACGGGCGCTGGAGCGTTCCAGGATATTACGGACATCGGTGTGATGATATTTGAGGGCGCCGGTCAGGTCGGCATGCCCCGGCCGTGGCCGGGTCACCGCGATGCTGTCATCACGGTCCTCCGGCTTGGTGGACATCTTGACGTTCCAGTTTTCCCAGTCACGATTCTTGACCGCCAACGTCACCGGTGAGCCAAGGCTCTCTCCCCAACGGACTCCGGAGAGGATCTCGACCGTATCGGTCTCAATCTTCATCCGACCGCCGCGGCCATACCCTTTCTGCCGGCGGGCCAAGTCGAGATTGATCCCTTCAATCAGCACCGGCACTCCGGAGGGGAGCCCCTCAATAATGGCAGTCAGTTGCGGCCCGTGTGACTCACCGGCAGCAAGATAGCGAAACACGCTCACAAAGCACCTCTCATCTTTGATGCAAATAGGCGCTAAACTAGCACTGTCAGGGCCTTCGGGCAAGGTAAAACTGCCGTAGTCCCCTGCTGGCGCGGGTTATTATGGTTTGACGGAAACGGAGGAGAGCTGGCGGCCGTTGCCGAACAACTGCAACTGAACGGGTTGAACCGGGGATTGTTGAGGTTTGATACTGATCAGGAAGGTTATTTCACGATGTTCATTTGGTGCGACCAGGATGTCGTCCACCGGTCCCAGCAGACGGGCATTCCTACCCTCTCCCGCCGCAATACGGATTGAATAGCGAACCGGTGACTCCGAGCGATTTCCAATCATCGCTTTCCACGGCTGAGCCTGGTTTCCGTCGGGAAGGGTACGGGGTTCAGTCGTCGCAATCCGCTGGACCACAAAACCGCTCTGACTTCTCCCTGCTAGCCCCCAGACCAGCCCCACGGTCAGCAGCAGGGTCACCAGCGCCAGTGTGATTGTCTTTTTGCCGGGGACGAAACGGGTCGAACGGGAGGTGCCGAAACAATAGTCGATCAGCCCGATACCATCGGGACGACGTTCCATGACGCCGCGACAGGCGTCGATACAACGGCCGCAGTTGATGCATTCGATCTGAAATCCGCTCCGGATATCGATCCCCATGGGGCAGATCCGCACACAGGCACCGCATTGCAGGCAGCGGTCCCGGGTCTCCTCAAAAAAAGAGAGGTTGAGGGTGGCGGAGTCCGTCAGTGCGGCCTGTAACCTGCCATAGGGGCAATAGCTGCGGCAGAAGCTCCGTTTCACTAGTATCAGGTTCAGATAACCGAACAGGGTGCCGGCAAGAAAGCTCCCGGAAATCACCGGACTGCCGGCCGGCTCCATCAAGGCGCTCCATGCGGCAACCGGCGACATGAACCAGCAGAGCAGATTGAAGGAAACGCCAGCGGCGATGACCGCCGCAGCCAGGTGTTCCATCACCCCAGCCAGCCACGCGGGGAGGCCCTTGCAACGCTCCACGACCAATTCCGCCAGGTCATTGAAAACCGTCTGGGGACAGGCCCAGCCGCACCAGACCCTCCCCAGCACCACCGTGATCAGAAGAAACAGCAGCACCCCCAGCAGGGTGGCCAGCAGAACCAGGTAAAACTGGTCGATCCTTACCGCTACACCGGCAAGAAAGAACGTCCGCAAACCGATATCCATCCTCAGAAATGGGTTGCCGCCGACCGTGATGAAAGGGAGCAGCAGCGCGAAGAGGATAAGAAACGCCTGAACTATCTGGCGTTTGACGGTAATACGGGGACGGGACATGAAGTGCCCTTCTTCTGGTGTAATTTCACTATGGATGACGATGTCGTACCGTTTTTTGCTCACAACCTGCAGACTCGTTAGGTAACTATGCCTTAATTTCGTACATGAGCAAATTGAATAATGGGCCCCCGTGAGGAGGCCCACCCTTTATTCAACTGTTAACGGCACACAAAGCAACTGACAACAAACATCAATGTGCATGCAAATGGCTCAACTGCCCCGCGTAGACGAATGAAAAACGGATGATAAGCCCCCCCAATAGCACAATAATCGCACTCAGGTTCATCTTGAACAGAGCCTCCGGCGGCAGTTCATCCTCATGGTCCTCCCTGATCTCCAGCAGTTTCACCACCAGGGCGCAGGGAAGAATGACCAGCAGCATCAGGATGGCAAGACCATACCAGAAGTATTGGTGATTAAAGGTAAAGAAGGGGAGGATCGACTGCCGGTGGGCGTTGTTTGACATGTAGTGCCCGTAAAAGAAGAGCGGCAGAACTGTCAGTTCCGCAATGATCATCCATATATCGATCTTGGTGAAAAAGAGCTTCACCCGCTTCTGGTTTGACAGCATGATCATCAGCGCCGCCCCCGCTGACAGGGCAGAACAGAGGAACAGCACCGGCAGGAGTGCCGAGTTCCACAAGGGGCGTGCGACAAACGAACTCAGCAGAATACCGGTATAGAGTCCGATAAAGACACCCATCACAAAATTGGCGGTGGCCAGATACAGGCGGTACTTCTGGAGCCACTCCGCCAGCTCGATCAACTGACGGAACATCAGCCTGTTTCGGCTTTCAGCGGGAACCGCTGCGATGGCAAACAGGATGCTGACCGGGTAAAAGACCAGCAGCCCCCAGGATCCCCATGACATGGGTGAGAGCGGCTGAAAGGTCAGATAAAACCAGAATACGTTCAGCTTCCGCTCCAGGTCCAGAAAGATGAAGAACATGCCGATGCTCAGAATCACCGGAACCAGGAACTGGGCGTTGAACGCGGCACGCTCCCCGACGGTCAGTGACCCACCCTTGCGGACATTAAGGATCGACGCCATGACCGCCAGGCCGGCAGACAGGCCGCCGAGAAAGAGATAAAGGGCAACCCGCCAATCCCAGATATGGAGATGGGGAAAGGCGTTCGCTGACAATCCCGTTATGGTAGTTTCCATGGTCAACACTCCTATTCCGGCTTACTGTACTTTTTGATGTAATAGACGCGGGGTTTCGTTCCGGCACAGGTCAGCAGGGTCTCGGAATGGTTCTCCCTGAGAGCTATACTGACCGGACTTTTCGGGTCATCCAGATCCCCGAAGATGCGGGATTTTCCGACGCAGGTGGCGACACAGGCCGGCTCCTTACCCTCCTTGACCCGGTGATCACAGAAGGTGCACTTGTCGGCAAAGCCCTTTTCATCATTGATATAGCGGGCATCATAGGGACAGGCGGCAATGCAGGACTTGCAGCCGACGCAGCGGTACTTTTTGAGCAGCACCATACCGTCTTCCTTGCGCTTGTACGAGGCCCCTGTGGGGCAGTTGTAGACGCAGGGAGGGTTATCGCAGTGGTTGCACAACTCGGAACGGAGTTCCATGCGCAGACGGGGGTATTGTCCCTCAACCTCCTCTACTACGCGGGTGCGAAACTGCCCCGGTGGCACCTCATTCTCCTTCTTGCAGGCGACGACACAGGCCATGCAGGCTACGCAACGCCGCTGATCAATCACCATGGCATACTTAGGCATGGGAGCCCCCCTTCTCGATTCTGACAAAATTGACTCGCATGCCGGTCCCACCGCAAATCGGATCCACGCTGTATTTGGTTATCAGCCCCTGATCGTCGCCACCCTTGGCAAAGGCGTTTTTCAATTCCTTGCTGGTCGTGCCGAAACCATGGACCATATAGACGCAATCCTCACGGATCCGCTGGGTGGCCTTGACCTTGACAGGGGTGCTCTTTGCCCCGTCCTGGTTCACGAGGGTAACGTAGCTGCCGTTGACAAGGCCCATGGCCTTTGCCTTGGCGGCATTGATCCAGACCTCGTTTTCCGGATACAGCTCATGCAGTTCCGGATTGTTGGTGGTGCGGCTGAAGGTGTGGACCGCATGACGGCCGTAAATGAGTCGGAACTCCCCGTCCCGGGGTGCCGCATGCTTCGTGTACCGCGGCACCGGATCGAACCCTTTTTCCTTCAGTTCCTTACTGTACAGCTCGATCTTGCCTGAGGCGGTCTTGAACTCCGGCGGATTAAGCGGGGTAATGAACGGAGCAGCGGTGTCGGGAACCGTTATGGTGCCAAGCTTCTTGAGTTCTTCGTAGTTGACACCCCAGTTCGAACACTGACTCTTGATCTTGTCTTCGTAGCTATTCCAGGGAAAGTACTCCCCGAGGCCGAGCCGGTTAGAGAGCTCCTTGGCGATCCACCACCCCGGTTTTGAATCATAGAGCGGCTCGATTACCGGCTGACGGAGCGAAACCGTGAGTGACTTCCCCTTGCCGACCGCCAGGGCATCGTGTCGCTCCAGATAGGAACATTCAGGCAGGATGACATCAGCCATCATGACGGTGTCGAAGGGCATAACGTCCACCGCCACGAGCAGATCGAGCCTCTTTATGGCCTCCATGGTTTCCTGCTGGTTCGGCAGGGCCTTGAGCAGATTGGTGCCGCTAACCAGCCACCCCTTGATCGGGTACGGGTCGCCGCTGATCGTGGCGGCCCTGATGGCCTGGGTCACCCCCTCCCCTCCGGCGAACGGATAGCCGCCCAGGTTGAGAGCCGGCTTCGCGGGTTCGGGAAACGGCTTGGAGTCTCCCTTCGGAAAAGAGGCCTTGGTACCCATGAAGGAGCCACCTTCGCGTCCCCAACTGCCGAGGAGCGCCATAAGGATGCCGATGGCTCTGGTCCGCTGCACGTCGTCACCGTACCAGGTGG
Organism: uncultured Geobacter sp.; assembly: GCA_964609805.1. Lineage (GTDB taxonomy): Bacteria > Desulfobacterota > Desulfuromonadia > Geobacterales > Pseudopelobacteraceae > CAIPTY01. The sequence goes on from CAZSTJ010000109.1 coordinate 7,499, forward strand.
CATGGCGGCCGGGGTGGATGCAGACAGCCGGGGCGTTTTTTCCCATCATACGGGCAGTTTCGATGATATCAGCCGCCGCAAGGTCGGTTTCCCGAGCCGCCCACTCCGGGGTGCACTCCCGGACGGCAGCCCTGACCTCATCCAGCCCTGTTGCGTATTTTGCAACATACTCCCGGTCATACAGCCCTTCCGCAAGGATCACATTGATCCAGCTCAACAGAAGGGCAAGATCGGTGGCGGGGCGGATGGGGAGCCACTTTTCCGCCTTGCCGGCGGCGATGGAATAGCGGGGATCGACGACGATGAAGCGGGCCCCGCGGGCAACCGACTCGGCGTAATCCTGCACCTGCGAATTGTGCATGTTCTCACCCAGGTGTGATCCCAACAGGACGACCACCTTGCTGTTGATCATATCCAGGCGCTCGGGGGAGCCGATGCTTTCACCAAAGGTCAGTTCCAGCCCGACATCGCGCGGCCCGCGGCACTGAGCGAACGAAGGCATCCCCACATTGGGGGAGCCGAATGCCGAGACCAGCGGCAGGAAATGGTCCGTCGGCGTGCCGTGGGTGAAGATCGCCATGGACTCGGGACCGTGCTCTTTGGCGATCTTCATCATCTTTTCGGCGGTGTAATTGAGTGCCTCGTCCCATGACGCCTTCTTGTATTTCCCCTCGCCTCGGGCACCGGTATTGATCAACGGGGTTTTGAGACGATTGGGGTCATAGAGCAGTCCGGCGCCGCCATTGCCCCGGCCGCACAGCTTTCCCCGTGCGCCGGGGTGGGACGGGTTGCCCTCCAGCTTGACCACCCTGCCGTTAATGGTCTTGGCCATGACGCCGCATTTCCAGAAACAGATTTCACAATAGGTCGGGGTGTAGGTTGCCTTCAGCATCCCCTGTTCTTCAGCCCAGAGAAGAAATTTGTCCGGGAGCATGGTCGTGGCGGCGAGCCCGGCCGACAGCAGACCGGAGGTCTTGAGAAACGTCCTGCGGGAGAATTTCGAATTCACGGCTAGTTCCTTTTTTCTTTGGTGGTTGCCTGTCTCTGCAGATGATGTTGCAGACGGCGTGAAAAATAACTGTTGCTAAAAATATATATTTTTTTAACTATAGCAAAAATCATATGCAGTAAAGCGAGACATTTGCACAGGACGTTGCGTAATACGCACAGGGAAGGAACCATGGAAACCATCTATCTGAAAACACTTGTGGAAGCGGTCAACACCGGCAGCCTGTCGCGGGCGGCGGAAAGTCTCTGCATCACCCCTTCTACCGCATCACGGAGACTCAAATTCATGGAGGAACAGTACGGCCATGAACTGCTTGACCGTTCCGGGCCGGTCATGGTGCCGACCCCGGCGGGAAGTATCGTTCTGCAGAAGGCACAGGAGATGCTGGCGATCGAACATGAGATCCTGATGGGACTGAAGGGACTGAACCATGATACCGGGATACTCTTCTGCTGCACCAATGCATTCGGCATTGCCCACCTCCCCCGGATATTCGCCGAGTTCATGTCAAACAACCCCGATACATCAAACCTGAAATTTTTTTTCGGTCAGCCGGACGATATCGTGAGGGGTCTACGGGGAAGCGACTACACCATGGCCGTGTTTGAGCACTGCATCCACTGTGAATGTTTCCGATTCGATGAGTTTGCCACCTACGAACTGCCCCGGGACGAGATGATCTTCGTCAGTTCCCCCGGGCTTGCCGTCTCACCGGCGCAGCTAACCATCGACGAGTTGTTCCGCCACACCCTGTACGGGCAGAACGAGGAGAACTGCGCCAGCAAGTTTCTTGCAACCAATGTGCGCACCATGGGTCGCGACATCTACGAATTCAGCAATCATGTGATTGTGGATGACCTGCACATGATCATCAACGCGGTACTGGAAGGCAACGGTATCGCCTGCATCTCCCGCGGCGTTGTCGAAAAGCATCTCACCAGCGGGCGGCTCGTGGCACATCATGTCGAGGGTTTTGAGCATCAGCGTAAAAGAACCCTGGCGATCGCCACGGACAAAAAATCCAACCCGGCCACCAGAGAGCTGAAAAACTGCATCCTTGATTATTTCCGGTAATCGAAGCGGACGCAAACACCGCTGATCACGTTACGGCAACAGCAAAGGATTGACCAGCAGACACAAATTGACTACTATCGCCCCCCGGTGCCGATGCGGTACATCAACTCATTGAACGGCGGCTTGCGACCATGCACACCTACCCATATATCATCACGATCTCGTCGGAAAAAGGCGGCGTCGGCAAGACCACCCTGGCGACCAATCTGGCCATCTACCTGAAGGCGCTGCGTGAAGAGCTGCCGGTCACCATCTTCTCATTCGACAACCACTTCACCATCGATCGGATGTTCGAGATCAAGGGGCAACAGCTCAAGGGCGATGTCCACGACATGCTCATGGGGGCGCCGGCGGCGGATGTCGTCCACACCGGACAGTACGGGGTGAACTACATCCCGTCATCAACGGAACTGGGCGATATCCACGAACGGTTCAAGGGGCCCATGACCCTGACCCGCATGCTGGCCGAATCCGGAATATCCGGCATCGTCATCATCGACACCCGTCCCGACCTGAACATCCTTACCCAGAATGCCCTGTATGCCGCCGACCGGGTCCTGATCCCGGTAAAGGATATGCCGAGCCTCGACAACTGCCGCAACATCTTCGCCCTCTTCGAGCAGCGGGGCATCGACAAGAAATCACTGGCCCTGATCCCCTGCCTGGTGGATGAGCGGATCAAGTTCGAAGGGATGTTCAAGGACCTGAAGACGCTGCTGCGCGCCTTTGCCTCCAATCGCGGTTATCGCTGCCTGGACACCTTTATCTCGAAAAGTCCGAAGGTGGAGAGTCTCAACACCAACCCGGACGGCAGGATCTACCCGATCCTGACCCATGCCCGCGGCACGGAGGTGCATGGTCAATTCACCGACATATCCCGTGACATCCTGAGAAGTTTTGATGCCTCGCCGGAGTCCCGTGCCTGCCTGTATCACACCTGGCTGCTGGAAAAAGAGGGAAAGAAGAAGGAGGCCTATCTGGCCCGTCTGGAGGGGCTGGCGGAACGCTGCCTGATCTGCGGCGCGCTGTTGGCGGAGCGCCCAGATGGGCGGGGGTATTACTACGAAACATCCGACCGACTGACCCGAGGTTTCCTGCATGACGACTGTTTTACCGGGATGCTCTGCGCCGCTCTTTATGGCATGACCAATGACTCGCAGTCATTCGACGCCGCCCGGGCGCTGATAGCCGACAAGGCATCCAAGTCGGTATCACTCCTGGCACCCGCCGCAGCGGACAGCCGGCAGCTGGATTATCGTCAATTTTCAACTGCCGGTGAAGAGGTGTTCAGGAAACAGCTTGATCTGACCGGATTTACCGAGGGGATAACGGACAGCAACAACAGCAGGCTCTATCTGCTGCTGAATGAGTCGTTGACCGGTTATGCGGGGCAACTGCGCCAGGGAGCCTGGCTGGCGGTGCATCCGGTAGACCCGGCCAACCCCGATGCGGTGCTGCATGAAGATCGGTATCGCACCGTACAGAAATTGCACCGGCAGATCGGAGAAACCCTCTCGCCGGTTTCAGCCGCCGCTTAACGGACCAATTGCGACGCCGGCACCAGGGTTATCCCCTGGCGTGCAAGCCCCGGCAACGCCGCCACCAGGGTTCGGATCGTCTCGGGATGGGGATGGCAGATGGCGATGGCAGATCCGCTCTTTTTCGCCAGCCGCACCGCCTGGCCAAGCTGTCCAAGGATGTAGCCTCTCTCCTGTTCGTTGTCCAGAAACACATTCCGTCGGGCTGTCTTCAGCCCCGCCTCCCGGGCAAGCCGGACTCCAACAGTTTTTGGCGACGTGACACTATCCACGAAAAACAGCCCCCTCCCCTTCAGGCTTGTTACGACAGCCCTCATCCCCGCCTCATGTTCCGTAAACGCTGACCCCATATGGTTGTTGGCACCCTTTGCCATGGGGAGCGCCTGCATGAACTCGGCTACCCGTTCGGCAACGGCAGCGTCCGGCATCGTCACCAGCAGGCCGTTCGCCTCCAGCCGCCGTTCCGGCCACCCCTTCGACTGCATGGGGATGTGGATCATGACTTCGAACCCCTTCGCATCGGCAAAGGCCGCAACCTCCCGATAACTGCGCAGCCCCGGTATAACCGAGAAGGTGAGCGGAACACCGATACCTGCCAGGGTGCGAACCTCCTGCATACTGCTCCCCATATCATCGATGATGATGGCAAGTTTGCCGGATGCCGACCGCGGCGGCCTGGCGGCCTGCGGTTCTTCGATTACCTGAACCTCCGAGGGATGGTACGTGGGTACGGTCGCAGAAGGCTGGGGCTTTGGAGTGGCGGAATAGGAATCATGTACCGGCGGCTCTGCCGAAGCAGACCATACCGGCCCCGCCGGTACATGATTCCTATTCCGCCACTCCAAAGCCCCAGCCTTCTGCGACC
>CAZSTJ010000110.1:0-11969 GCA_964609805.1 uncultured Geobacter sp.
TCATAGGCCGGCAGCGCCTGCCCCTTGACGACCGGTACCTTCTCCACGCCGAATACCTTGCCGGTGATCTCGGCGCCGCAGCCGAGGACGCGGCCGAGAGGTGTCCCCTTGCCGACCTCGTCCACCAGGCGGATAGCCCCCGCGCGGTCGCCGAACTCGATCAGTCCCGCATCCATAGCTACGCCGATGGTGACCCCCATCTCGATGGTGTCGACACCGATATTGTCATCCATGTAGTCCAGCCTGGCTACCGTGTCCAGGTCGTCGATACCGCAATGGCCGCCGTGGGACCAGACCGTCTCGTATTCCGGCTGTTTGGTGACGTAGTTGCCTTTCTCGTCGTTGTAGATGCCCGAACACTGGATGACGCAGCCGCGATGGCAGCCGTGGGTGGCGCTGCCTCCCCGCTTGATCTCCAACTCGGCCTGGGCCTCGCCCGACAGCTTGGCGCCCCCTTCGAAAACCCCTGATTTGAAGTTGCGGGTCGGATAACCGCCGGCTTCGTTGAGCACGTTGGTGAGGACGTTGGTGCCGTAGGCCGGCAGGCCTTCGCCGGTGACCGGGTGCTTACGCAGCCCTTCAACGAATTTGCGGTTGGCGTCGCGATATTTTTCCGGGTCCTTCGGAGTCCGCATCTTGCAGCCGGCATCGTCGATGATGATGGCCTTGACCCGTTTGGAGCCCATGACGGCGCCGACGCCGCCGCGGCCGCAGTGGCGCGTGGGGCGCAGCTCCGGGTCGGTGCAGGCGATAGAGGCGGCCAGCAGCAGCCGTTCACCGGCCGAGCCGATGGTCATGTAGGCCACCTTGTCGCCGTATTCCTTCCGTAGTTTTTCGACCAGTGGATAGTTGTCCAGCAGTTTGAGGCTGTTGTCCACTTCGACCCGGATGCCGTCCTTGTTGACGATGATCTTGTAGAGATCGTCCCCCTGGGGTTTCCCCTCCAGCACGATGGCGGCGTAGCCGATGCGGGCCAGCACCTGGGCCGCCTGGCCGCCGGCGTTGGACTCCTTTATGGTGCCGGTCAGCGGGCTCTTGCAGCCGACCGAGAGTCGGCCGGTCATGGAGCCGGTGGTGCCGGAGAGCATCCCCGGAGCGATGACCAACTTGTTTTCAGCTCCCAGTGCATGGGCCAGCGGATGAACCTCTTTCGAGATCATCAGTGAGGTGGTGGCCCGCCCCCCCAGACCGGCATACTCACCAACCGGCTCCTCGGTAACCTTGGGACCGCCGGGGGCCCCCATGTCGATACGCGCAATCTTGTCCATAATGGTGTTTCTCCTTTCCCCTTGTCCTGTGCTCTGCACAGATGAATTGCTCCTTTTCAAAGGAAGGCTGCACCGTTTCCCGTACAACCCGATGGCCGGCCGCCGTGGGGTTGCCCCGGTAGGCGGTACGGCTCGGAGTCGAATACTGTTATGCCGGCTCTGCCATCTGCTTCAAGATCGAGACCCGGTACGATGAAAAACATCTCCTGCTGACACAACCAGAGAAGACGCCGCTCCCGTAGGAGAGGTGTTCAAGCAGGTAGATGGCGGTAAAGACGATGAACGACAGTGGCGGCTTTTTAAGATGGAAATCGACCCGGGCCGCGCAGAGCACGGCCGTCAGGTACGGCAGCCAGAGCCAGGGAATGAACAATGCGGCCACGATAGCCGGTATCGAATAGTAACGAACTGCATGGAAACTCACGTAGTAGGCCAGGCTCCCCAGGGCACGTATTCGTCCGGCCGCTACGGAGCGCAGCGGGATGGAAAGGCCGTGCCGGGAGAGCCGGCGGCTGACCAGACATGAATCGACCATCAGCACGGTGAACAGTGTCGCCAGACTCCACCAGCCGAACAGCGGCGTCACTGCCGCAATCCCCAGGAGCAGCGCCAACAGGGGAGGGACCACCATCCGCTTGCGGCGCTGCGGATGCAGCCGCTGCAGGATCCCTTCAGAGGTGCCGTAGTCGAAGCGGCGCGACATGAAGGAACGGACCGAGCTGCGGTGCTCATGGAAGACACGTCCCAGGGGGAGATAGGTGATGGCCCGGCCCGCGTCTCGCAGGCGCCAGGTCAGATCCACATCCTCACCGACGTGCATCTCGTCCTTGAAGCCACCGGCAGCGGTGAAATCCTGCCGCCGGACCAGCAGGTTGCAGCTCGGCAGGTAAAAGGTGTCATCGCCGCTGCTGCCGGAGCGCTCCCGATTGCCGAGGGAGAGGCTGGACATGACCGATTCGTAGCGGTCCACCGCAGAGTTCCGGCACATGCCGTCCACCAGGCCGCCGACTGCGGCGGTGTCTGGATTGCCAAAGGCCGGGATTAATTCGTCGAGCCAGTTTTCCGAAGCGGTGCAGTCGGAATCGATGAATGCCAGAATCTCGCCGGTCGCCACCCGGGCGCCGGCATTGCGTGCGGCAGCCGGTCCCCGGCCGGTGCCGCCGGAGGGGATGACTGTGGCGCCGCAGCGTCGTGCGACCTCTGCGGAACCGTCGCTGCTGCCGTCATCCACCACGATCAGCTGGATCAGGTCGGCGGGGTAGGTGATCAGGGCGATGGAGACGAGGCAACGCTCAAGTTCGTCCGCCCGGTCCTTGACCGGGATGACGATGCTGACCGTCGGCAGCGGTCCAGCGGCTGTGCCGGGTTGCCGGACCCGTTCCATGAAGCCGCGCTCCGCCAATTGTTCCAGCAGTTCCCCCTCCTTTCTGCTCGAGGGGGTCAGGGGGGATGCAGCGGCACGGCGGGCCAGTTCGCCGAGTGCGGGGTTGATGCGGAGGACGGAAAGGGGGGCGCGTGCGACCAGGTAGATGCCGCCGTCCCGCTCCTCGACCTCCGCATGGGGTGACAGCCGGTAGTTCATATCGGTGTACCGGGCGTCAGCCCTTCATCACGCAGTATCTGCCACAAGGCATCAACCGTCTCGTCCGCAGATTTCTGGTACAGTTTGCCTTCCCGCGCCTTGATGCCGCCCGACAGAAGCGAAATGATCCGTTCGAAGGCCGGCAGGCTGGCGTCGGGGGTTACCACCCGGACCGGATCGGGGCGGGGTACGCCAAATTCGGCGGTGTCCAGACATGAACCGATTGAGCCGACGGCCTGAAACGGCAGTCCAAGAAGAGACAGGTCCCAGATTTCGATAGGAGCAGACAGTGCCCGGGTTACGTCGCCCACCGACGGGTAGCGGGGTGTTTCACCCTCTTCAAACATGACCGTACAGGGAAAATCGACAGCCAGCTCCTGGCGGCTTCCCCGATCTCCCTTGCGCAGTACCTCTACGCCACGTTTTCGAATGGTCAGGGCCACCGCTGAGCCTATGCAGGGCCGGTCGAGCCGGGCAGAGGCCAGGGCCGCCGTCGGATCATCACCGCGGTCCAGCAGACGGTTGCCGGTGAAGAACAGTGTCGGTTCCAGGATGCTGATCGCCTGGGCCAGTACCCGCGCATCGGCCACGACGTCGCCGTGATCCAGCCCGTGATCCCAAACCCGTATCGCCCGATCGGCCCCCATGGAGAGCGCCAGCCGCAGGGTGTCATTGAGCTGTTTCGGACCGATGGTGACGGCCGTTACCCGTGCCGAGAGCTTGTCTTTCAGCTTCAGTGCCTCTTCAAGGGCAATCAGGTCGGCCTGGTTGGCGAGGCGGCGCAGTCCCCGTTCGCTGATGCCGGCACCGCGCGTTATGGTGCGTGCGGGGGGGCGGGGATCGCTGCATTCCCTGAGGAGGACCAGTATGTCGAGTTTGGTGTGTGTCATGGGAAACTCCATAAAGTATGAATTATGAGTTATGAATTATGAAAAACGGCTTTCTTTCAACCTTCATAATTCATACTTCATCCTTGCAGTTACGACTCCTTAAAGTATGAAGGGTGAATTATGAAAATGAGGCCGTTTTTTCATACTTCATCCTTCATACTTCATCCTTGCAGTTACGATCCTTGCCGTTACGTTACGTCATCCGGTAGGCGACGCCGAAGCCGCCCCGCGGATAGCGCCAGCGGGTGAAGGCATCACGGTGGCAGACCACATAGCAGGTGCCGCACTCCAGGCAGCCGTCGTAGACGAAGGTCATCTTCTGATCTTCTTCCGACCAGGTGTAGCGGCGGGCCGGGCAGGAATTGGTGCATCCCCGGTTGTCGCATCCCGCACAGACCTTGTCGTCCAGCACGATGTGCGCTTCGCGGTCGATGGTGAAACTGGTGAAGTCGAAAATCTCGTCGATGTTCATAGTGCTCTCCAGGCGCTGAAGGCGTCGGCGGCCAGATTGCCCAGACCGACCTTTTCGGAAGCCGATTTCAGGAACAGCTTGGTCAGGTTCTCCTTGGGGGCGCCGTCGATGCGATAGATGTATTCCATGAAACTGCACATCAGTTCCGGGTATTCGTTGTAGATCCGGTCGTTGTGGAGCATGTGCGGCGCCTTGCGATACAGCTTGAGATCCTTCAGTACGTAACTGTCGTTCATCAGCTTGCGGTACGTTTCAAGACCGCGCTTGCTGAAATCACCGTTCCGGTGGGCTTCAATCACCGCCTTGCCGGCAAGGACCCCTGATTCCGACGCCAGGTTGATCCCTTCCAGGTTGAGGCCGGTGGCATTGCAGAGGGCTGCGGCGTCTCCTGCGACCAGAATGCCGTCGCCGGTCAGTTCCGGTATCATGTTATAGCCACCCTCGGGAATGACATGGGCCGAATACTCCTGCAGACGACCGCCACGAATCATCTTGGCCACCTGGGGTTGTTCCATGAAGGCATTAAGGAGATCGTAGGGTGTCTTGCCGCTCGTCCGGAGGCTGGCCAGGTGGAATACCAGCCCGATGGAGAGCGAATCGTAATTGGTGTAGAGGAAGCCGCCGCCGCGGACACCTTCGGTGCAGCCGACGAATTCATTGGCAAAGCCCTGGTCGCGCACCAGGCCGAAGCGGTCGTCGATCATCTCCCGCGGCATATCCAGCAGCGCCTTGACACCGACCGCCATCTGGCCCGGATCGAAGGTGGAGCCTCGCAGGCCGGCCTTCTTGGCCACAAACGAGAGGACCCCGTCGGCCGCGATGATTACCGGTGCCGTCAATTGCCCGGTGCGGCCGACGATGGTAACCCCCGAGATGACGCCGTTCTTGATTACCAGGTCGTCCACCGTGGCGCGGGTGATCAGGGTGGCACCGGCCTTGACCGCTTCCTGGGCCAGCCAGTTGTCGAAGCGGGGGCGGAAGATGGTATAGCCGTTATAGGGGGGGGTATCGAAGTTGCCGGCTTCGATGACCGTGTTGAAGCTGGAGTCGCCGGTCATGAAGGTGACCCCTTTTTTGACGATGTGGCGCTCCAGGGGGGCACGTTCCCAGAAATCGGGGAAGACCTCCTCCAGGGAGGGGAGCCGATGCAGCACACCGCCGAACATGTTCTTTTCGCCGGGGAACGTCCCTCGCTCCACCAGAGCCACGTCCAGTCCGGCCCGGGCCATGGTCAGTGCTGCGGATGAGCCGGCCGGTCCGGCGCCGATCACGATTGCCTGAAATGATGTCTTCATGGGGTGCCTCCCTGGGCGGACTTGGCCCGTTTCAGCAAACGGGGGATGATTTCACGCAAGTCAGCCACAAACCCTTCGTCGGAATTGGGAAAGATGGGGGCCTTGGGATCACTGTTGACCGATACGATCCGGCGGGAGTCCTTGATGCCTCCCACATGGTGCATGGAGCCGGAGATGCCGAGCGCCACATACAGGCGAGGTGTCACGGTGCGGCCGGTCTGGCCGACCATCCGTTCGAATCCGGTCCACCCCAGGTCGTAGACCGGACGGGTCACCCCGAAGGATACGTTCATGATGCGGCAGAGTTCCTTGAGCTGGTCGAAGGTAGCGGTGTCGCACCCCTTGCCGGCGCTGAAGATGACTTCAGCCTCGGTCAGGTCAACGGTCTGTGGGTCGGGGGGGATGCGGGTCGTTACGGTGGCAGTCGGTCCGTTCGGCACCTCAGCCGGCCGCCAGGTGGCAACCACCGGCGAACTTGGGACGATGCCCGGCAGCAGGACCTGACTCAGACTGCGCAGCGGCACGGTCATAACAAGCGGCCGGCTGCCGTTCCATGTCTTGGTTTCAGCGATGCGGCCACCCAAAACCGGGCGGGAGAGGTGCAGCAGTCCATCCTTGATCCGGGCAGAGGCAACCTCGGTCAGCAGGGCGGCATCGGTTGTGGCAGCAATGATCGGAGCCATACCGGCACCGAAGTCGTTATGGGGCAGTACGACGATCGAAGCGGATTCCGCCGCAGCCAGTTGGCCCAGTACCTTGCCGAGCCGAGACGGGGTGTCGAGCAGATCAGCCCCTGAGTCGACCACCGTAACGGCAGGTACACCGAATGCCTTCAAGCCGGTCATGGCGCCGCTGTCCGGCTCCGCCAGGGTGGCGATACCCCAGCCAGAGCCGCTGAACTGGGAGAGGCGGGCGGCGTAGGAGACGATGCCCCGACCGGTTTCATCAAGCTCGCCGTTGGGGAGATCCAGCAGGGCGAGTATTTTTCCGGGGGTGGTCATCAGATTTCCCTCCCGATCCGGTGCCCTTCCCAGATGGCCATATCTACCTTGCGCGGGGCGACGGCATCGCCGATCCGGTACAGTTCGTCGACCTTCCCCTTCAGGGAGAGGTAGAGATCATCGTCGGCCTTCTGTCCCATGGCCAGCACGATGGAATCAAACTGTCCCCATTCATCCCAGGCGTTGGAGTAGACGTTGAATCCCTTGACTGTCTTGGCGCCGCGCTCTCCGGAAACCTCCATGACCGCGATGTCCGGGGTGAAGGTCACCCCTTTCTGCAGGAGTCGCTGGCGGGTCAGATAGAGATCCTGGGTCGGTCCCAGTTCAGCTCCGATGAACAGGCTGGCAGTGATCATGTGGATCTTCTTCCCCTGATTGGCCAGGAACTCGGCAGTGGCCGCCGCCCGCTGGTGGCCGTCGTAATCGATCAGACAGACGTGGTCCCCCAGGTCGACTGCACCGTGCAATACCTCCCAGACGTTGTAGATAGCGGGGCCGTCGGCACCCGGGACCGGATTCTGTTTCGGCTGGCTGCCGGTAGCGATGATCACCACGTCCGGCCGGTCCGCCAGCACCTTTTCGGTCGTCATCTCCACGCCGGTCTTGACGACCGCGCCCGCCTTGGTGACCTGTTCCTTCTCGTTGCGGATGATGACGCCGAACTCGTCGCGGCCGGCCCCCTTCATGGCGGTCAACACCTGCCCACCCAGGTTCTCATTCCGGTCGTACAGGGTGACCTGGTGACCGCGCCGGCCTGCCATCTTGGCTGCCCACATGCCCCCCGGACCGCCGCCGATGACCGTGACCTTCTTCTTGACGCTGGCCTTGTTCAGGGTGCCTTCCCCCCATTCCTTTTCGCGCCCGACGGCCGGGTTCTGTACGCAGCCCAGCAGTTTGTTCATGCCGATGCGGCCGATACACCCCTGATTGCAGGCGATGCAGTAGCGGATATCCTCCATGCGCCCTTCACGGGCCTTCTTCGGCAGGAACGGGTCGCAGATCAGTGCGCGACACATGCCGATCATGTCGGCCTGACCACTGGCCAACACCTTCTCGGCCATGACCGGATCGTTGATGCGGCCGGTGCAGAAGACCGGCAGCTTGATCTTTTCACGGACGCCGGCCGCCAGGGGGATGGTGTAACCCAGCGGTGTGTGCATGGAGCCCTCCACCAGGTACAGGTTGTAGAAGGTGGCGATGGAGAGGTCCATGAAATCGATCAGCCCCGAGGCTTCGAAGCGGGCACAGATCTCCTGGACCTGCCCCAGGTCGAGTCCGCCGGGGATCATCTCGTCGGCGCACATCCTGATGCCGAGGGTGAAATCCCTGCCGACCGCCTTGCGTACGGCGGAAATGAAGCGGAGCGGCGCCCGCATCCGGTTCTCCAGCGATCCACCGTATTCATCGCCCCTGAAATTGGTGAGCGGCGACAGGAATTGGCGGGCCAGGCTGGAATGGCCGAACTGCAGCTCGATACCGTCGAAGCCCCCCTCGCGGACATGGATGGCGCTCCTGGCGAAGTACTGCGCCACCTCCTCGATATCTTCCGGCTCCATCTCCTTGGGAGTCTCGCGGAAGAGGACATCGGGGATAGGAGAGGGGGCCCAGACCGGCAGACGGGAGATGGAGCCGTCCCCCTGCTGACCGTTGTGGTTCAGCTGGGCGAAAATCTTGGCATCGAACTGATGGACATAGTCGGTGATCCGCTTGAAGCCGGGGATGACCTCGGCATGATAGACGTCGATCAGTTTCTCGTAGGCCATGTCGGTCGGGTGGACCGTCAGTTCTTCGGTAATGATGAGGCCGGCACCACCCTTGGCCCGCTCGCCCCAGTAGTACATCTGCCGTTCGCTCGGCATGTTGCCTACCGCCAGATTGGTCAGATGCGGCTGGAATGAGATGCGGTTTTTGACCTCGACCGTACCGATGGTGAGGGGTGAGAAGAGATTGGGGAACATCATGGTGTCGGCTCCTGTTGAATATTGTTGAATCTTGTAGGGGGGACCGGCCGGTCGCCCCTACAATCGATTACGCGGCTTCCGGTAGCCTGTTATCGGCGATGCTGGTAACGCAGCGCTCGAGGCATTCCGGGTCGCCGCCGTTAATGTCGTTTTTCAGGTGCCAGGCCACCGCCGGACAGCCGCCGTGGCACTGGTCGAAGCGTTGGCATTCCTCGCAGGAGTGGATGCGGAGGCTGCGGAACGAAGCGTAGATCTCCGAGCTGTCCCAGATCTCCTGAAAACTCTGCTCCCGCAGGGAACCTGCCTTGAAGCGGTCGGTCTGCAGGAAGGCGCAGGGGTACATATTGCCGGTGGGGCCGACGCAGCAGGTCAGCTTGGCGGCGCCACAGAGGTTGAGTCCCAGTCCCTGGCGCTCCTGGCTGGTCAGGGAGAAGAAGCTGTCCCCGGTCCGCACGTCGCCGCTGGCGGCCAGCCAATCGGAAAATGCCAGTAATTGCCTCGGTGTCGGCCGCAGATCGTCCCAGTTCTCGGCGCCACGCCCGGATGGGCGGAAGCGGCTTACCCGCAGGGATACCCCCAGCCCCTTGGCCATTTCATGCATGGCCGGGATCTCGTCGGCATTCTGGGCAGTGAGGACCGTGTTGATGCTGGTGGGGATACGGGTCGCGGCCAGCAGTTTGATGGCCTCAATGGCGGCGTCGAACACCCCGGCGCCACGGATGGCGTCACAGGTTTCCCGGCGGGCGCCGTCCATGCTGACCTGAATGGCTACCAGACGGGTCCGGGCAAGCCGGGCCACGCGCTCTGCCGTCAGCAGTGTGCCGTTGGTGGAGATGCAGGTCATGATGCCCCGGTCGTGGCAGGCTTCCAGGATCTGATCGAAATCAGGGCGCATGAACGGCTCGCCGCCGCCGAAGTTGACCTGGAATACCCGGGCCTGATGGAGCTGTTCAACCAGGTCAAGGGCCTCTTGCGTGGTCATCTCACCCTGCGCCGGCTCACCGGATGATGAGAGACAATGGCTGCAGCGCAGGTTACAGGCCAACGACACTTCCCAGGTCAGGTTTACCGGGGAGCGCATCCCCATTTCGACGTATTTATTGCTCACGGAGGAATCCTTTGTTTAAAAGTGTGGTTACGAAAGTTCCCAGTGCCCGTACCTCGTTGTCAGATAATCCTTCCGGCAGTTCGAACCGCTCACGCTGCGAGTCGAAGTAGTCTGCCGGGAGTAGTGTGCCCGTCGCGGCGAAGAGAAGGCGCGGTCCCCTGCAATCGTAAAACAGGAGACCGAACCTTTCCTGCCGCGCGCGGCAGGACGGATGAAGCCGTATGCCTGCCGCTGCCATCTCAGTACACCCCGCAGATGCCGTCTATGGCCAATTCTTCAACCTTGATCTCATCAAGGATACGGGGCTCCTCAGCGCCGCATGTCTCAACTGCCTTGACTTCTGTTTCCATGTTCTTCTCCTTTCGATGGTTGGATCACACGATGTAAGTACCATGTGCCGTTATTGCCTGTACTGCAACCGGAATGCCAAATAATAAAACAGCGATATATCCAATCATTATGAGGGGTTTGCTAGGGTGTGGCGTGGGGGTGTTGTAGTAACTGTGGAGAAAAAGGACAATTACGTCGATGGTTATCTTGTCGGCTTGAGGTCAGGTTGGTGCAAAACTCCACAATGAGGAGTTTGTCTACATAAGAATAAAACAAAAGTTTGATTATTGGTTCGGTGGCAATTGGAACATAATCTGCACATACAAATAAGCATTCTCACGCAAAGCTCACAAAGCTCGCAAAGTAAAACCAAGCCGTTACGTGATCCGGGACATGCACCTGTTCTAAGACCTGTATGCTTCGGAATGAACTGAGCCTCTTGCAAAGGTATCTTCGTTCATGGTTCGATACCTCACCACGAACGGAAATATAGGATGTTAAGACCGTTCGCCCTGAGGTGTCGAAGGGTAAACGTGCTTTTGCAAAATGTTCGAGCTGATCTTCTTTGCGTCCTTTGCGCCTTTGCGTGAGTGAATGCCGTTGTCAGGTTCTATAGTATTTTCTTTACGGTGTTAGCAGAAGGAGGATGTTATGCAGGTGAAAGGTTCCTACTGTACCTATTGCGGTGCCCCCTATGCGGTGGGTGCCGGCTGGCCCCGGATGTGCCCGGCCTGCGGAAAACGGAGTTATCTCAATCCGCTCCCGGTTGTCGTGGCGGTGATACCGATGGGAAACGGCCTGGTGGGGGTCAGGAGGAATATCGAGCCGAGCCGGGGGCTGCTTACCCTGCCGGGTGGCTATCTCGACTGCGGCGAAACCTGGCAGGAGGCGGTGAGCAGGGAGCTGCAGGAGGAGACCGGCATCCTGGTGCCTGCCGCCGACTTCAGGTTGTATGATGTTGCCAACGGCATTGACGACACCATCGTGATCCTGGGTATCACGGTTCGGCAGCCGGAGAGCCTGCTGCAACCGTTCTCGTCGAATGAGACCCAGGAGGTGGTCATCATCGACCGCCCCATGGAGCTCGGCTTTCCCCTTCATACCAGGGTCGCTGCAGAATTTTTCGCGAAGTCGGCTGAATCGTGACGCAGATCATGCTATACCGGTCGACATGAACACCACAAACAGCAACATCCCCCGGCTGTATGCCTTCTCGTTCCTGCAGATGACGCTCTTCCCGATGGCGATCATCACCCTGTTCTGGAAGGATCACATCGGACTTTCCCTGACGCAGATCCTGCTCCTGCAGAGCATCCTTTCGATCGTCATGGTGGTCATGGAGTATCCCACCGGGTATATCAGCGACCGGATCGGTTGCCGTACGGCACTCTCCCTGG
This sequence comes from uncultured Geobacter sp., assembly GCA_964609805.1. GTDB lineage: Bacteria > Desulfobacterota > Desulfuromonadia > Geobacterales > Pseudopelobacteraceae > CAIPTY01. The sequence continues at coordinate 11,305 of CAZSTJ010000110.1, forward strand.
CTTCGCTGCTGGGGATGGTGGGATGGGGCGTCTATACCGTGGCAGCCACCTTCAGCCATGTGCTGCTTGCCGAGATCCTGCTGGGGGTGTCGCTGGCATTTATCAGCGGCTCCGACAGTGCACTGCTCTATGAATCCCTCAAGGCCGACGGGAAGGAACTGGCATACGCCCGCTATCAGGGGCGCATGGGCGGGTTTGCCCAGACCGGTGAGTCGCTGGGGGCGCTTTGTGCCGGCCTGCTCTATGCCCGGTCCCCGCTGCTCCCCTTCGCCCTTCAGGTGGGGGTCTGGCTGCTGGCCCTGCTCCTGACCCGGTCCCTGGCGGAGCCGCAGCGGCAGATCACCGCCCCCGCCAGCCACCTGACCGACGCCCTGCACTCGGTGCGCTACGCCCTGGTGGAAAATCGCCGCCTGCGGTCGATCATCCTGCTCAACTCCTTTCTGGGGCTGGCGTCGTTCTACCCGGTTTGGCTGATCCAGCCCTACATGCAGCATGCCGGCGTGCCGGTTACCTGGTTCGGCCCGGTCTGGGCCGGTGCCAACCTCTGCGTGGTGATCGGCTCACTGGCCAGTCACCGTCTCGGTGCTGCCCTGGGGGGACGGCGCATGGTACTGCTGTTCGTGGTGCTGGTGAAGCTGCGCAAGAGCCCGTTCGACATCGCGGCC